>JANPHT010000209.1:0-27841 GCA_031424595.1 Planctomycetota bacterium | reverse complement strand
CGAAAATCGTTCTGACCGGCCTTCCGTTGTGCGCCTTGAGACCAGTTGACACACTGAGATTCGTTATCGCCCGCACAATACTGTTCCCCAGGTGCCTGATGCCATTCAAAGAGATCCTCAATAAAGCCGAAATTCTGGATGAGATGGTTCAGAAATATGCAGCCGCCAATCACTTTCCCTTTGTGATTCCTCAGGCAGAGTGGTATCGGGCGGATCCTATTCATGTGATCGCGCCGCTCAGAGAAAAAGTCTTTCGCCAGTTTTTTTCTCACTGGAAGACGGAAGTTCCGGCAACTGTAGAATCGCGAACTCTGCCGAGGGCTGGGTTGCCGTCCAGTGCGGTAAAAACCTTCGCGGGCTTCGAATGCAAGTCTCAGCAGCCGGTTTTCAATTCGCCGGAACTTGTGGTTTCCGCGTGGTGAAGGTGGGCTCCTCAGCCGCATTCGGAAAAAAACTTGATTACAACACTCCCATGGACTCGTTTCGCCTTCACTCTTTCTTTTGGCTGTTCCTGATCCCATTGATCGCGGTCATCGTGTGGGCACGCTCACGTCGAAGCCAACAGCCAGCGGCCGTGTTTTCCAGCATCGCCGATTTGAAATCACTCCCGGTGACTCCCATGCAGCGAGTCAACCGCGCGTTGCCGTGGCTTTACGGAACTGGACTGCTACTGCTGGTCGCAGGCCTTGCGCGACCACAGGCTGGAAAATCAGAATCTCGCATTACTGGCGAAGGAATTGCCATCGAAATTGTGCTTGACGTTTCAGGCTCGATGGAAGCGCTGGATTTTCAGTGGGAGGGTCAGGACGTCAGCCGTCTCGAAGCGGTAAAGCACGTGATTTCCAATTTCGTACTGGGGTCAAGCGACGGCGATCTGCCCGGTCGCAAAGATGACCTCGTCGGGATTGTGGCGTTTGGAGGCTTTGCCGACAGCAAGTGCCCACTGACTCTGGATCACGGAGCCCTGGTCGATATTGTCGATGGGCTGCAGATTCCGAAACCAATTCGCGATCGGCAGGGACGAGTCATCAATGCAGAAGCCATTCAGGAAGAACTGGCCACGGCCATCGGCGACGGCGTCGCATTGGGAGTGGATCGGTTGAAAGATTCGAAAGCGAAAAGCAAGGTGCTGGTCCTGCTGACGGACGGCGACAGCAACGCGGGTGTGATCGATCCTCGAGAAGCCGCCTCCATCGCCAAAGAACTGGGGATTAAGATTTACGCGATTGGTATCGGTCGTAATGGGGTGGTTCCCGTTCCGCAGGAAGATGAGTTCGGCCGGACGGTTTTGGTTCCGGCTCAGTTTCGCACCGATGAAGAACTGCTTCGTGAGATCGCGAATACAACGCAGGGAACCTATTTTCACGCATCAGACTCCGAAGGCCTTGCAGAAGTTTATGCTCAGATTGATCGACTTGAAAAGAGTCAGTTTGAGGAATCAAAATACTCGGAATTCACAGAATTGTTTCGGTGGTTTGCCGGCTCCGGCTTTGCCCTGATTCTTGCAGTCCATGTTCTGAAGGAGACACGATTTCGATCACTCCCCTGACAAAGGCGCAGCGCCCTTGACCCGGTTGGCCTGACGGCCCGCTACCAATGTAATCGCTCACGTTGTTCGCTTGCTGCAAACTGCCAAAGCAGTTTTTTTGTTTTATAATAAGCGGCAGGCGACTCCGTTTCCTGCCCCGGTTGGCCTGATGGCCGACGATGAAAGTTCTTGCTGAAATGGACTGGCAACAGCCGCAATTTTTGTATCTCATCCTGCCGCTCTGCGTCGCCTGGTTCGCTCTTGCGCTGCATTCTGAACGGCGGCGGCAGCGTGCTCGTGAATCGTTTGTTGCTCAGGCCATGTGGTCGCGCGTCCTGCCCGAGCTGTCGAAGACTCGTTTCTGGATAAAACTTGCTCTTCGCGAAGTGGCGATCGTGGCGGGTCTGATTGCCCTGGCAGGACCTCAGTTTGGCACACAACTGGAAATCGTCATTCCGCGGGGCAGTGACCTCTACATACTCATTGACGTTTCGCGATCGATGCTGGCAGACGATGTTTCCCCGACGCGCCTTGATCGAGCCAAAGCCGACGTGTCGGCTCTGGTGAATCGGTTGGAAGGCGAACGAGTTGGACTTATTGCATTCGCCGGACAGGCCGTTGTTAAATGTCCGCTCACGGTGGACTATGATTCTTTTCGACGAGCCCTCAATGAACTGGATCCCAACAGTGCGCCGCGCGGCGGAACGGCCATCGGGGACGCCATTCGCAAGGCGATCGAAGTCTTTAATGCGAAAGCCGAACGCGATCAGGCGGTGCTGCTGATTACTGATGGCGACGATCAGGAGTCGTACCCATTAGAGGCAGCAACCGTGGCCGCCGAACGCAAAGTCACGATCTTCACCGTAGGACTTGGCGACTCTGACAAGGGCGCGCGAGTCCCGCAGAAAAACTCAGCCACATTCACTGAACACGAAGGACAACAGGTCTGGAGCAAGCTACAGAGCAAACTGCTGGAGGAGATCGCTCTCAGGACATCGGGCGTTTACATCCCCGCCGGGACGCGAGCTTACGACCTTGGTGAACTCTACGCGACTCATCTGCAGGGCCGTAAAGGAGACGACGAAGCCGGCCAACAGCGGATTCGCAAGTCCGAACGGTTTCAGATCTTCCTGGCGTTGAGTCTGGTTGCATTGTTGGCGGACCTCCTGATTAGTCCTTTTAGGGTGTCAAAGCCACAAGTCGCTCGCAACTCTGAAACTTCACCGCGACCGTTACGTTCATCAAAGCCAGCGGCAGTGGCCGTGACATCCCTGGTTTTATTGATGATATCTGCCAAGGCGACAGCGGGGGAATCGCAAGCGAGAGTCCGCGAAGGATTGAACCTTTATCATCAGCAGAAGTTTGAAGAGGCCGGTAAAGAATTTGCCGCAGCGGGTGAAGTGCTTGACAAGGAAAAATCTGAAAAGGCAGCCGTGGCTGCCTTTGACGAAGCGTGCGCATGGCATCGCAAGGGAGACAAGGAAAAAGCTCGCGATCGATATCTGAAAGCGGGCCTGAGTCAGGACCGGGCGATTGCGACGGCCTCGCATTTCAATCTGGGTACCATGTCGGCCGAGAACGCGCGAACGCTGGCGGGCGAAAAGCCGGATGAGGTGCCAGCGGAAAAACGGCAGGAGATTCTTGAAGAATTGAAACAGGCTGTGGCTTCGTATCGTCACTGTCTTGAAATCCAACCTGAACATGCTCAATCGCGTCGCAATCTGGAACTGGTGCGCAACTGGATCAAATACTACTCCGACCGCTGGCGGGAGATCGACCGTCAGAAGAAACGCGAGGAAACCAATCTGATTCAGTTCCTCGAATTCCTGATGCAGAGTCAATCCGGCCTGAAGGAAGCCGTCAGGCAACTTCCGGACAACGTCCCGGCCGATGCCCTTGCCGAACTGAAGCGCGCGCAGGATGAACTGAGCGAAGAGATTCCGCATCTCAAAGAGAAGATTGCCTCGGAACTGAGTCCCCGGGACCCGCAAACCGGCACGTCCACGAATGAGATTCCAAAAGAGATTCAGGAAGGCATTACGCTGCTGCAGAGCTGGGCTGACAAGGCTGGCGACCAAATGGGGAATGCCTCTCGCGAGCTATCCCGAGCGGATTCCAAAGAAGCGACTGCACTGCAGCAGAGTGCGACGGACGAACTGGATCAGATTTGGGATGCCGTGATTCCGTTTCAGCCGCTGCTGACAAAAGAGCTGGCGGACCAAACAACGATTGCCGAAGCACTCATCCCTGAAGCTGCGCCATCGGAAGACATGAGCAGCACTCCGGACAGTGTCAACGTCGGCTCGTCTCCGCCGTTGACGATTGATGATGAACAACTCAACAGTGCGGTTCAATCGCAGGAGAAGACTCTTCGTAAAGCCCGATTGCTGACCCCCAAAGCCGAAGCAGAACTCAGTCGTGTTGAAAACACTCCCGTACCGGAGGCGACCGTCGCTCCGCAGGACCCGGCCGCTGGCGGTTCAACACCGCAGCCGACGCCGCAGCCGACGCCGCAGGTGGATCCGGAACAGGTAAAAGCCGGCTTGCGAAAGGCTATTGAACTCTCGCCGAAGGCTGTCGAAGCGATGGAAAAAGCCGTTGAACAACTGCAGAAGAACGATGCTGTTGCCGCAGCGCCGCATGCCGAGGAGGCTCGACGAATACTCGAAGAGATCCAGAATGCGCAGCCGAAGAATGAGCAGCAAGATCAGGACAAGCAGGATCAGGACAAGCAGGATCAGGATAAGCAGGATCAGGATAAAGACAAGAAGCAAAAGCAGGACGAATCGAAGGATCAAAAAGATCAGGATCAGAAAAAAAAGGATGATCAAAAGAAGGACGACGATAACAAGGAAAAAAAAGACGACCAAAAGCAGGATCAAAAGAAAGACGACAAGCAGAAAGACAAGCAGAAGAACGATCCGTCGAAGAAGTCCGACGGTCAACAGGATCCGAGCAAACAACCTGAGCAAAAGCAGGTTTCCCAGGACCGCATCGAGGAAGCCTTGCGAAAAGTCCGCGAACGTCAGCAGGAAAAGCGAGAACGCGACCGCGAAGCCCGCGCGAGAGTCATTGGTCGAGCCCCCGTGGACAAGGATTGGTAGGAGGCCATCGATGAATCCAGCATCAAGTATTCTGAACCGCAGCTCGGAACAGGCAGCCGGATGTTCCGGCAACTGGGTTGTACGACGTCAAAGCCGTTTCCGCACAGCGCCGCGCTTATGGTCGGCTTACCTGGCGGCTGTCTTGTTGGCATTGCTTGCCAGCGGCAGCACTCGAGCTGATGAGGCGGCACCGGAGGTCGAGGTCTCAGTCAGCGCAGAAGAAATCTTCATCGGCGAGACGATCGACTATCAGGTAGAAATAAAGAACGTCGAGAATCCTGCAGCGCCCGATGTTTCGGCATTGAAGGAACTGTTTACCGTCGTCCCCAACGGAAATCAGTCTCGCAATCAGTCTTCGACGTTTATTATCAACGGCCGAGTTTCGCAACAAAGCGTGCTCAGCCACGTTTACTTGTATCGGCTGACTCCAAAATCTGCGGGCAACCTGACAATACCGTCGGTCAAAGTGACCATGGCTGCTACTGAAATCACAAGTCGCACGATAGGTCTCCGAGTGCAGGATGCGGAAAAGCAGGATCTGGTTCTTGTAGAGATCGAACCGGATCGAACGACCGTCTATCCGACTCAGCCTTTCAACATCACAATCAACATCCTGATTCAGTCGCTTCCCGAGAGTGGCGAAGATCCGCTGCAACCCCTTCGAAGACAGCCACCGCACCTGCAGATCAACTGGCTTGAGGTGCCGGAAGGATTGTCCGCCAACGAGACCTCCGAATGGCTGCAGCCGCTGATGTCGGAGAGCGGCTCCGGATTCACCATCAATGAAGTGAGCGCATCGACAGGATCGATTTTTGGAGGTTCACGAGCTGCGGTGTTCGACCTATCCAAAGTTCAGGAAACTCGCAATGGCCTGGATGGCACACCGATCAAGTACTTCACCTATAAACTGACTCGCGAATTTACGCCCGAAAAGACAGGCGAGTACTCATTTGGGCCAGCATTGGTGAAAGGAACGTTCGTAGGCGGCGTGAAGGGCAAGGAGTATCTCGGTCGCAGACTGGTCGCGATTTCCCCGGCGGTTTCGGTAGCGGTTCGCGAAGTTCCGTCCCCTCGACCGGCAACCTACACCGGGGGCGTCGGTGATTATTTGGTTGCTGCATCCGCAAGCCCTGTGAAACTGCGAGTCGGTGATCCACTGACGCTGACGCTGGAGTTCGCACGCGGTACACAGGCCGGTTCATTGGCACTGATCGCGGCCCCGGACCTGACCACTATTCCCGAAATCGCCGAGAACTTCGACATCATCGACAAATCTCCAACGGGGCGAGTCGAAGGGGATCTAAAAAAATTCGCCTATGCAATGCGCCCCAAACGGCCAGGGGTCACCCTTCCGTCAATGACCCTGACAACGTTCGATCCGACGGCAGAATCGTTTACGGAGATTCAGACAGAGCCGATTTCTTTGGAGGTCACGGAAGCTGCGACGTTGTCCGGCGGTGAACTGGTCGGTGCGGTCGCGGCGACGACGGGCAGCGAGATCAAAAAGAGCACCGCCGGGATCTTTCAGAATATCACCGACCCCGCGGAAGTGCGAGACGAACGAATCAGCTTGTCCGGATGGCTGACGGCTGTTGGAGGTTTCTGGTTTGTTTCTCTGGGTTCTATCACCATCGTGACTTTGTATCGTCGCCGTTCGACGGATACGGTCGGGCAACGCCGCTCGAACGCTCGACGAACTGCGTTGTCCAAACTTACCGCCGCCACTCAAATGCAGACTCAGGGTCAGACTAAAGAGTCCATGCGGCAGATTCTCGCGGCATTTGTCGGCTTAGTGGCCGATTTGAATAATCGGGTCGCTGAAGGACTGACCGCAGCTGACGTGGAGCGTGCACTCGTTGATGGCGATGTACCCGCAGCAGATCGTACTGCAATCGTCGAGCTTCTGGAGTTGATCGAAGGCGCCGAGTATGGCGGTTTTGATTCGATCAATGTGGAAGATTCGGTCAGGTCGGCGACGTCGCTGATTGATCGAGTCAGCCCTCTTCTGGAACGGAGCGTCCGCCGATGAAAATGCTGGTCTGTTCTGCCGGAAGGCTCATGCAATTCGTTGTGACGTTTGCGTTGGTGACTCTGTTCAGTGGGTCGTGCAAGGCCTCGGATCCTGGAAGTCGCGAGCGATCGTTCGTCAAAGCGCTCGAACTTTTCGACGCTGCCACGTCGGCGGATGACTATCTCGGGTCCGCACGGGAGCTGGAATCGATCCTCGCAGAGGGATTTGAAAATGGTGCGGTCTATTACAACCTGGGCAATGCTTACTATCGAGCGGGCGAGTTTGGTCGAGCCATTTTGAATTATCGTAAAGCAAAGCCGTATCGTCCCAGAGACACCTACCTGGAAGCGAATCTGCAGCAGGCTCTCGCGGCCGCGCCGGGGCGTCTGAGTGAACCTGCAATGCCCTGGTGGACTCATGTCTTGTTCTGGAGCGATTGGTTTTCGCATCCGACAAAGGTCCGGCTTGCGGCCAATGGTGTGATGTTGGCTGCAGGTCTTTTTTTACTAACCGTCGTACTTCGCCGAGATGCCCTGTTACTCTTAGCGATCGCAGCGCTTCTGGGAGGCTCAGCCCTGGGACTAGAAGCGTGGCTCAGTCACCTCTCCCGAATGAATCGTGGTGTCATCACGGCCGAAACGATGGCTCAAAAAGGTACCGGCAAGGACTATGAAGCCGCATTCGATCAGCCCTTAAAAGACGGAGCCGAATTCCTGATTCTCAGCCAGACCGCCGATTGGACCTTCGGCCATTTTGAAGGCATCGGCGACGGTTGGGTACGTAATGAATTCGTCGCGCGGTAATGTTTCGAGACTCGCTCTCGGAAATCGCTTTGCAGATCAAATCTTCCCTGATTGTCGGCCGTTTTGGTGACACTTTCCGTTCCCCCAAACGCGAATGTCAACAGCCCTGAGAAATCATTGCGACACGCCATTGAAGCGTGCGGCGCCGTGCCATGGAGAATGGAGGGCTCAGGGAAGAGCGCGCCAGCCACTGAAAGATATTTGCCACCCTCTGCGAGGAATTGTGCTGCGGTTCTGGAGCAAATGTCGGGTTCGGTGTAGACTCCTGCTGGAGTGGCCGCGTGCATGGCGACCTGTTTTTTGGTAATGGCAGCAGGAAAGAATGGCCCATGGAATACTCTGAACCTGAACTTCCGGCAGCTGAAGATCTCGCACAGCAGTATGCATTGACCGAAGACGGCTTGCTTCGTGTTTACAGTGCGGGCCCGGTGACCGTCCTTGGATTCGGTGGCAACGATGTTCCGTCCGAGTTCAATGCCGCTCAATATCGAGCCGCCATATCTGATCTGGTACGGGTTAATCAGTCGTCAGTGGTTGCCTTTGATCTGACAGGTGTGCGACTCGTACCCAGCGGCATGCTGGGTCTGCTTGTGTCGTTGACTCGAATCGCCGGTCTGCCTCTGCGTGTGCAGATTTTCAACCCGAGTAAAGATGTTCGAGAGGTGCTCTCCATTACCAAGCTGAATCGAATGATCGAACTGCACGAGATCGACTTACCAGGCATTGAAGCGGTGTAAAGCGGCAGAATCTGCCGATGACGCCGCTTACCTCTGGTTTTATCGCCTTCCGCTGAATTGCTCTTCGGTCCAGGAACTCCGGCGAGCTGTCTTTCGCCGCATTCCCTTTGCTGAAATTCCTGAGTGAATGCTACAAAGCGTTCAAGGCAACGTTTGCAACGAACTCTTGAATAGGGAAGCACCTCAACTGCTGTCAGCAATGTCAAAATCCTCCTGCAAACTCACGCTGTTGTTTTTCATCGCGACCACCGTAACGGGTTGTCAATATGACCGGTCCCTGATGCAGATCGACAGCAATTCGGGAGTTCCCTTCTTCGGACTGCAATGGTCCGTCGATTCCGGAAGCCGACCAGCAGCTCATGGTGCCTCAGAAGCGAAAGCGCTGGCACTGCCGTGGCGAAACGATCGGCGAGAGCCATCTACGCAACAACGTCTGCCGAGGCAGGGCTGGAAGAGCGGATCAGGCAAGTCGGCTGCTGTTGCGTTTCTGGACCGCAACTCGTCCACGAAAATCGCTCCGACGGCGGTGAAATCAGCGATGCTCTCGCAGCCGTTCAAGGCTTTGATGACTGACTCAAAAGACGTTGTCAGCCTCCGCGACGCGGGATTTTGAGTGCGATTTGCGTCAAACAGATGTCGCTCGGCCCTTGAATGTCGATGACAGGCCCTTGAGAATGCGCGGCTGGTGGGGAATCATCGGAATTCTTCTCGCGTATGTGCTTCTACATAAAATCTGCTGTATCAAATCGTCGGGCTGAACTTGAACTGCTTCCCGCGATTTGATTTCGGAGTCGATCAATGCCGTTGTTTGTCGCCGGTCTCAGGATAGTTCGCCCCGTTTGTTGTTTTTCACTTGGAGTCGTTTGTTCGATTGTTTGCCTTTCGAGCAGCCCGGTGGCGGGAGACGACGAAAAAGAACTCAACACGCTGGCTCAGTTCTATGGTTTTCGTGGTGTTGAGCTGTTTAAAGTCGAAGGCCGCGCTTTTAACTTGCAAGCCGGTGACTTCAGCGGGGACGGGCTGACCGATGTTCTGCTTGTCGATAATCGAGACAGCTGTCTGCGTCTTCTGGCTCAAAGGAGCGCAGCCGACCAGGCGACTTCTCAGAAATCCGGAAAGGTCAATGATCTTTCCTCAGACTGGCGTTTCGACATCCGGACGATTCCTGTGGACAAGACTCTCGCTGGCATTGCGTCCGCAGACTTCAATGGTGACGGTCGACTGGATGTCGCCTGCCTGGGAACGCCCGATCAATTGTCGATCCGTTATCAGCCCAAACCCGGTGAAAAAGAATGGACTGAAAAATGGACAACGCGATTGCCTGGCCTTGAGCCGGTTGCCTGGATGCTGGCCGCAGGGGACATGAACTCCGACAAGCGTGATGACATTGTCGTGCTCGGCAAAGATGCCACCTATGTCATCTATCAGAATGACAAGGGGGAGATGCAGACTCCGCAGCCGCTGATCAATACCTCCGCTCAGCTTTCCATGGTCCAGGTAGCCGACCTGAATGGTGATGGTCGCAATGACCTCTGTTATCTGGCCAACGAAGGAACCACGCGCGGGCTCTGCGCTCGTCTCCAGACGAACGACAGTCGACTGGGTCCGGAGGTTTGTTTCGGGCTTCAGCAGCCACGGTCAGTGACGCTGTCGAATGTCGATCAAAAGCCAGGCCATGAAGTGATCACGATCGAGTCTCGAAATGGTCGAGTCGTCGTTTCGTCACTTCAACCCGCAGAAACCGGCAAGGGAGTGCTGCCAACGCGATTGCTTCAATATGGAATCGGCCCTGCCGGATCGTCACGTGAGCGGGCTACTGCCACGGGGGATATTGACGGCGACAAATTACTTGATGTTCTTGTGGCGGATCCGGAACAGGCTCAAGTGCTGCTTTATCGCCAAAACGGAATCGACGGACTAGGCATGGCCGAAGTTTTTCCCGGGCTTCTGGGCGTGACTGATCTTGCCGTCTCCGATCTGGATGGTGACTCTCGACTTGAAATAGTCCTGCTGAGCGCGAAAGAAGGCGTGGTGGCCACCAGCCATTTTGCTGACGGACGGATCACCTTCCCCGAGAGCATTTTTAAGAAGCCGGAAGGTTCTGAGCTGGCGGCCGTTTCCATTGTCGAATGGGGTGATAAACCCCAGATCATCGTGGGACTGACTCAGGGCACAGGGGCTTCGATGAAACTGGAATTTCAGCGGCTGGTACGTACCGAAGCGGGCGAATGGATAAAGGCAGAAACGGACAAGAAGATCGAGTTGTCGGGCGCGGTGGGGGCTCGGGGTGTTCGTTTCGTACGAATGGATGTGAATCGAGATGGACGAATCGACCTGCTCTCCGTCCCAGGCGGGACCGCCAAAGCGGGCGTTCAGGTGTTGCTGCAACAGGAAGATGGATCGCTCGAGCTTGCGAAGCAAAAGAGTCAACTGGACCTCGGCGTTTCTGCCGCTGGAAGAACATTTGTGATGAATGATCGCCTGCTCGTGGCACGCGATTCTTTTGCCCGATCGATTTCGTTCGGTGATGCCGGCTGGAAGGTTGAAGACCAGTTTAACGCTGGCGAAAGTTCGGCCAGCCTGGAAGGCGTTGCTTCGTTAAACCTCGATGACCAGGACGGAGACGAAATTGTGCTCGTGGATACAGGAGTTCGAAAACTTCGGGTGCTCCAGAAACATGATGGAGTGTTTCGACCCTGGAAAGAGGTGGAATTGGGTTCACTGCAGTTTACCTCCACGGTGACCGGCGATTTCAATGGAGACGGCAAAAATGATTTGCTGCTGGTGGGAGCTCAGCATTTTTCTGTACTTTACACAGGTCGTTCCGACTCGGAATTAAAGGAAGTCGCATCATTCGAATCGGATCGGGATGATTCGTATCCGGCAGATGTCATCGCGGGCGACATCAATGGGGATGGACAGGTCGATTTGAGCGTTATTGACACCAGTATTGATGGCGTAGAAATCCTGAATCTGGATGCAGAAAAAGGTATCCGTGAGGCCACTCATTTCCGTGTCTTTGAAGAGAAGCGACTTGTGTCGGCGGACAAAGATCGAGGAACTGAGCCGCGCGAAGGAATCGTCGTCGATGTGACTGCGGATGGCAGACAGGATTTGATTCTGCTGTGTCACGATCGTTTAATTCTTTACCCGCAGGACTCAGGAGAACCCGGAGCCGTTTCAGTGGAGTTAAACGTCCCCTGACGTCATTTCGTTGAGTACAGACTACAGGACGCTTTCCCATGCAATTAGGATTTGTCAGCGCGATTCTCCCCGACTTGGCGTTTGCCGATGTTTTCGAGACGGCCAGGCGTGTTGGCTTCGACTGCGTCGAAGTCTGCTGCTGGCCGTCCGGCAGGGCTGAGCGACGTTACGCCGGCGTGACACATATCGATGCGGCGAATCTGACGGAACATCTTGTCAACGAAATACGCCAGTGCATCGACCGGACCGGCGTTCAGATCAGTGGCCTGGGATATTATCCTAATCCTCTCAGTCCCATTCCCGGTGAGGCAGAGGCCGCCGTGGCTCACCTTCATGTCGTCATCGAAGCGGCGTACCGTTTGGGTATTGAACGCGTCAATAGTTTTGTCGGACGCGACTGGACGAAGTCTGTCGATGACAACTGGCCGCAATTCCTTGGGACGTGGAAGCCTTTGATTCAGCTGGCCGAAAATCGGGGCATCAAAATCGGGATTGAAAACTGCCCGATGTTGTTCACCGCCGATGAATGGCCGGGCGGTAAAAATCTCGCGACGACGCCTGAGATCTGGACCCGAATGTTCACAGACATTCCATCGGATTACTTCGGTCTGAACTATGATCCGTCGCACATGATCTGGCAGCATATGGACTATCTCAGCCCCATGCGAGATTTCCGCGACAAGCTGTTCCATATTCATGCCAAGGATGTTCGCCTTGATCAGGAACGGCTGAATAAAGTCGGCATCATGGCTCACCCGAACCAGTATCACATGCCAAAACTGCCCGGTCTGGGCGATGTCGACTGGGGTCAGTTTTTTTCCACTTTGACCGACTGCGGCTATCGAGGTCCAGTTTGCGTGGAAGTGGAAGATCGATCATACGAAGGTGCGCTGAGTGATCGAGTCGCCTCGTTGACGCAAAGCCACACGTACCTGCGAAACTTCGTGCCCGTGCGGCCATAGGGTTTGTCACTATGGCTCACTATGGCTCACTATGGTATTGCGACGGGCATTTCAATGACGATTCCTGCCAGTCGATCTCGCAGACTGGTTCGATTGGGAACATGACATTTCAGGCACTCAGACGTAAGCCGGATTGGACCAGCGTAACTGTATTGGCCGGATGCAAGTTCTTCATAATATCGCTCGCCGGATTTCAGGGCTTTGACCGCCGCGTGTTCAAAGTCGGTTTTCGGGCGATGTTCAATATTCATGGGTTCAGCATCGACAGCCAGCCATCGAATTCTAACCTTTTGGCGTAATCCCCAGCGGTCGAAGACGCCTCGCATGGTGGTTGCTGGCAGCAGCAGTCTTTCATCTTCACGATAATAGTGCACATGCATTGCCAGCAGCGTTTCATGAGTCAGCTCGTGCAGCAATACCGCGCGATCGTGAGCTTCAGCACGCGACCCAGCAGGACCAGCGGGCGGCGGTACAGACGGTTTTTCATGAATTGCCGGGGAGGGCTTTGTACCATCTGGCTCGTCCGCCCATACCCGGTGGTCAATGATATTCGCAAGGATCGCTATTCCCGAAATCCAACGCCTAATGACCGCTGGAAAGTCGCTTGTGTTTCTGTCAGTCATTGGTCGACGATTCCTGAAGTATCCCTTCTGCATGCCCGGCAGCGATGCGACGAGATGCTTCTTTCTCAAATTCATCGGCAGGGAAAGACCACCAATCTCCGCCTCGATGGCCACGGGCGTCACCGAATCGGCAATGGCATGATCAACATGAGTTGTGGAGTTCTTTTCATCGCCATCCACGGTAGTCGAGAAAAACACGAAGCTCGATCCGCTACCCAGAGCGATGAATACACACCAGCATCTCTACAGACTTTTCATAGCAGCCGCTGCCGTTTCAGTTTGAAACTGCCTCTTCAGCCACAGGGTTAATCCAAACTCAATGCTCAACTCGTGCAGCTCAGGTCGACTCTGCTCAACATATCGGCCCCAAAACAAGATAACAAGGTCCTGTTTTGGTATTTGGCGATTTTCTTCATCGCGGAAGTGAAGCGGGCTAGACCTTTTCAACGGCGGGTGGAGTTGCCGGCAAGACCGGTGGTCGTTGGAGAATGTCGTCGACAATCTTCCCGGCCTGGCCGTCCAGCAGGCTGCCAACGCCGGTCGCACGCTGGAATGAGAGCTGTTGCTGATTCAGCCCAAACAGGTACATCAGCGTTGCGTGGTAGTCGTAGTGATTGACAACATCAGTCACGGCTTTGTGGCCGATTTCATCTGTGGAACCATGAATGCAACCACCTTTGATGCCGCCACCCGCCAGCCACATCGTGAAGCCATAAGTGTTGTGGTCACGCCCAATGTTGCTCTCATTCTGAATCACAGGCAAACGTCCCATTTCGCCGCCCCAATGCACCAGTGTGGAGTCCAGCATTCCGCGTTCCTTGAGGTCTCTCACAAGGGCCGCTGCCGGTTGATCAGTGCGCTGGCAGACGGCTGGCAGTGCTGTCAGGATGCCTCCGTGATGATCCCAGGTCTGATTACCCGTGTGAAGTTGTACGAACCGCACGCCGCGTTCAACAAGTCGGCGAGCGATCAGGCAGCGCGTTCCATATTCCCTGGTGGTTGCATGATCGATGCCGTAAAGTTTTTGCGTCGCCTCTGACTCCTGTGAGATATCCATCGCTTCCTTTGCTGCAACCTGCATTCCTGCGGCCAATTCGTAGCTCTGCATGCGAGCCGCAAGGTCGTGCTCGCCTGGTCGCCGCGACAAATGCTCCTGATTTAAGCGCCGCAGGTAGTTCAGGATTTTCTCCTGATTAGCGCCCTTCAGAGAGGGCGGTGGATCGAGATTCAGGATTCTCGGCTCCTGAGAACGAACAACGGTGCCCTGATAGACCGAGGGCAGCCAGCCGTTCTGCCAGTTCTCAACTCCCAGGACAGGCAATCCTGACGGATCTGTCAGCACCAAAAATGCGGGAAGACTCTGGCAGTGGCTGCCCATTCCGTACGTCATCCACGAACCCAATGACGGTCGCCCGGCTAACTGTCGACCGGTATTCAGGGCATTGATGGATTCCCCGTGATTGTTGACGCCGGTGTGCATTGAGCGAATCAGGCATATCTCGTCAGCGACAGAGCCGAGGTTGCTGACCAGCTCGCTGAGATCCATCCCGCATTGTCCATACTTGCGAAATCTCCATGGGCTACCGAAGAGTTTACTGCTGGCTTCACCGGCGTTGTCATACTTAATGTCGCCGGTGTATGTTTTCATGTGGAGCTTATTAAGCTCCGGCTTGGGATCAAACAAGTCGATGTGACTCGGACCGCCCTGCATGAACATCGAAATCATCGCCGTCGCCTGAGGCATCACGGAGGAAGCCTTCGGTTTGGTGTCGAATGTCTGCGGCTCGAGCGACGGCTTAGGTGGCTCCGCTTTCAACTGCTGCTGTTCAAGCCAGGCAAGTGCGAGACCGGTCAGCCCAGTTGACTGCTGGGCCAGAAAGTGACGGCGTGTAAAATGGGACATAAGTGAATCCAGCATCATTCATGGCTTGTGAACTGCCAACAGCAGATAAATGCGAGTTTGCGACAGTCGATGTCAATCACTTCATGAAAAGCATCAATGGATGACAGTCCGCTGACAGTCATGCTAATCATCAGAGATCATGTGCGTCCAGCCAAAGATCAGATGTCCGCTCGGCCACTGGACTTTTCCGGTCGATCGATTGCAATTTGCTTGACGTTCAACGAGTCTGTTTCGATGCGCGTGCAATGCTGCCGGAAATTCTCACAACACTGTGCTTGTGTCCGTGCAGCGATGGAGATCGGGAGCATCTCGTGTTGACGTCTGAAAAGGGAACGTTTTCTATGCAAGCCATTCCCGGAAAACTGGCTTTGATAACAGCCCTGCTGACCTGGAGCAGTTCAAGTTTGGCTGAGGACGTCATCATGGGTACTCGCACATTGCGAGTGGCCGAGGGATACGAAGTGGAACTGGCGGTTGATCCTTCGCTGGTTGAGCGTCCGATCGCCGTCGCGCGTGATGAACGTGGACGTCTCTATGTGACCGACTCGGGCGGAATGACCGAACGAGCCGAAAAACAGCTGGAGGAGAAACCTCATCGCATTAAACGAGTCGAAGACACGAACGGCGACGGGCGCTACGATAAAGCAACACTCTTCGCTGACAAGATGATGTTTCCTGAAGGCTGCCTATGGTACGAAGGTTCTCTCTATGTTGCTGCTCCGCCAGAGATCTGGAAGCTGACCGACACCGACGATGACGGCACAGCCGACAAACGCGAAGTCTGGTTCAACGGCACAACGCTGACGGGTTGTGGCAACGATCTGCACGGCCCTTATCTGGGTCACGACGGACGCTTCTACTGGTGCAAAGGCGCATTCGCCGAACAGAAGCACATGATGGCGGATGGAAAACAATTGGTGACTCAGTCGTCGCACATCTTCCGAGCCAAACCCGACGGCACAGAAATGGAATCTGTCCTGATCGGTGGCATGGACAATCCTGTCAACGTCGCTTTTCTGAACAACGGCGAACGTTTTCTGAGCTGCACGTTCTTCCAGTTCCCGGAAGCCGGTCGACGAGACGGGCTGATTCATTCGATCTACGGCGGAGTTTACGGGAAGAAGCATGATTCGATTTATGCGCACCCGCAGACGGGTGACGTCATGCCTGTGCTTAATCATCAGGGCGCGGCGGCTCCGTGTGGGTTAATTGGTGGAAGCGACGCGTTATTCGGCGGCGCACATGATCAACAGTTGTTCGCCTGCTACTTCAATCTCCACAAAGTTGTGCAGCACAAGCTGACGCCAAACGGTGCCACGTATAATACTGACGATGTGGATTTTCTGGCCTGTGACCATCCTGATTTTCATCCCACGGATGTTTTTGAAGATGCTGACGGCAGCCTGCTGATTGTGGACACCGGCGGATGGTACAAGGTCTGCTGCCCGACATCCCAACTGGCTAAGCCTGATGTACTTGGCGGCATCTACCGAGTCCGAAAAAAAGGACAATCGAAGGTCGCGGATCCGCTCGGAACGAAGTTGGCCTGGGAGGCGGCTGACTCGCAGCAACTGGCGAAACGGCTTGACGATCCTCGACTATTCGTCCAGCGTCGAGCCATGGCTGAATTGCGTCGGAGGGGCGTTTCAGCCATCGACTCATTGAAGCCGCTCGTCACTCAACCCAGCTCGACCAACTTGCGAGTTCGAGCCATCTGGACGCTTGCCGGCATGAATATTCCTGTTGCGATACCTGCCATTCTGCCAGCTCTGAATGATACGAACAGCACTGTCCAGCAGGCGGCGGTTCATGCCGTTGGACTCGGTCGATTCGGCTATGCGCTACCGACGCTTCTGAGAATCGCGGCGTCCGAAAAACCAGGACCTGCTCGAGCTGCAGCTGAAGCCATCGGCCGGCTGCGTGATCCGAAGGCAGTCGAAGTGCTGCTGCAACAGGCCGGTGTTCTCAAGTCGTCCGGACCTGATTCATCCGGTGCGCCGGAGATTCCTGCCGAGCGTATTCAGGAGCATGCGTTGATCTATGCTCTGATCGAAATTGGCGATCCCGAGCAGACTCGCCAGGGACTCAATTCCGCGTCGCCGGGAACCGCTCGAGCGGCCCTCGTCGCTCTGGACCAGATGGAAAACGGTGGATTAAAACCGTCCGACGTGATTCCCCGAATGAGCGATGCCGATGCCGCATTGCGAAAGACCGCAGCATGGATCGTGAATCATCACGCGGACTGGGGATCATCACTGTCTGAGTACTTTAGCGACCGTCTGGCTCGGATTTCGGATTTATCAGATCAGGAACAATCGCAGGACCGCGATCTGTTGGCCAGTCTGGCTCAATCGCCCGAGATCCAGGCTTTACTGTTGCAACATCTTCAGAATAACCAAAGCGGTTCCAGCCAGAGGTTGGTGCTGAGTGCGTTGGCTCAATGTGGATTGTCATCGACTCCGGCAGCGTGGCTGGATGCGTTGGCTGACTTGCTGCAAGTTGCCGACCAGCAGACGCTGCCACTGGCGATAGCAGCCGTTCAGAATTTACCGATGCCGAAAGATGGCCATCCAGAACTAAAAAGGTCACTCGCTCAGCTGGCGGCCAAGGCTGATCTGGAATCCGAACTGCGATTGAGTGCCATTGACGCCGCCGGGAAAGGTCTCAATCTTGATGACACAACGTTCGCGTTGCTGGTGACGAATTTGGCTTCCGATCTTCCCATGAATCTGCGTTCGATCGCTGCCAACGGACTGGCCTCCGCAGTGCTGTCCGAAACACAACTCACATTCCTCGTGACGACCGTCCGCTCGGTGGGCCCCATGGAGCTGCCAAAACTGCTGCCGGCGTTTGAGAAGGGTGGCAACGAGCAACTGGGACTGCAGCTTGTCGATGCGCTGATGCATGCCGACGGTGTTCGAGGACTACGACCCGATTTGATTAAACCGCTGCTGGCAAAATATCCCGAGTCGGTTCAGATAGCTGGAAAGCCATTGCTCAGACTGCTCAATGCGAGCGAAGAAGAGCAAACGGCCATGCTGGAGAACCTTCTGAAGACTCTGCCAGAAGGCGATCTGCGTAGTGGCCATGAAGTTTTTATGAGCAAAAAAGCGGCTTGCAACGGTTGTCACAAACTGGGCTACGGTGGTGGTCGACTGGGCCCGGATTTGACCAGCATCGGGCGAGTTCGCAATCGTCGCGATTTGCTCGAAGCACTCGTCTTTCCAAGTTCCAGCCTTGTTCGAGGCTACGAACCTGTCAGTGCAGAACTGGAAGACGGACGAATAATCAGCGGCATTATTACCAGCGAGAGTGCGGATGAGATTGTCCTGTCACAGGATGCTCAGAAGACTCACCATATCGCTCGTTCAACCATCGCCAGCATTCAACCATCAAATGTTTCCTCCATGCCGAACGGTCTGGCAACTCTGTTAACTGCGAAGGAACTGGCCGACCTATTGGCCTTTCTGCAGAGTGATCAGAGGTAACTCGACAATCATCGCCAAGGTTAGGAGATAATCTCCTGCACGACATTTCCGTAGACATCCGTCATACGGAAATCGCGCCCTGCGTAGCGGTAGGTGAGTTTCGTGTGATCCAGACCGAGCAGGTGCAGGATCGTGGCGTGCCAGTCGTGGATGTGGCATTTGTTTTCCACGGCGGTTGAGCCATGATCGTCCGTGGCACCGTAGCTGATGCCCCCTTTAACTCCGCCACCCGCCATCCAGGTTGTGTAGCCTTTGTGGTTATGGTCGCGTCCGTCGCCGTTCTGAGCATCCGGAGTTCGACCGAACTCGCCGCCCCAGATTACGAGTGTATCCTTCAGCAGGCCGCGCTGAGCAAGGTCTGACAGCAGCCCTGCGATCGGTTTGTCGACTTCGTTGCAGCGTTCAGGCAGATCAGTCTTGAGCCGGAAATGGTGATCCCAGTTGCCATGTGTGATTTCCACGAATCGCACGCCCGCTTCGACGAAGCGACGAGCCATCAGGCACTGGCGTCCGAAAGCATCAGTGTCGCCGCCGTCAATTCCGTACAGTCCCAGCGTCTTCTGAGATTCCCCGGCGAGATCCATCAGCTCGGGAAGCGTATCCTGCATCCTGAAGGCGAGTTCGTAAGATTCGATGACACCTTCAACTCCCGGCTGATGTTCTTCGCGTTCCAGTTTTTGCCTATTCAACGTCTGAATGAAATCGAGCTGTTTTCGCTGAGCGTCCGTGGAGATTCGCGGATTGCTGATGTCCGGCAGGGATGCACCCGGACCATTGCCACGATACACGGCGGGGCCTCGCTGCTGCGTTCGACCGACTTTGGTCCCTTGATAAATGGCAGGCAGGAACGCGGTGCCGAAATTCTGGGCCGACGCTGCGGGAGCATTGAGTGCCACGAAGCCTGGCAGACTGTCGTTTTCGGTTCCGAGTCCGTACAGTGTCCAGGCCCCCAGGGACGGACGCACAAACTGAGCGTTGCCAGTGTGCATCTGAGTCACAGCTCGGGCATGGATCGGCTGATCGCAATGCATAGAACGGATCAGACACATTTCGTCGGCGTGCTTTGCGACTTCAGGGAACAGGTCAGAAATCCACAGCCCACTCTTTCCGTGCTGACGGAATTCCCAGGGAGATGGCATTAACCGACTGCCGCCAAACTTGCTTCCTTTGCCGGAATCTTTTGCCAGCTGCGGTTTGTAGTCAAACGTGTCGATATGCGAAGGACCTCCCTGCATACAGAGGAAGATCACTCGTTTTGCCTTCGCAGGGAAGTGCGACTGTTTTGGGCTGAGGGGATTGATCGACTCCCCTTCTGCGGCCTGCGTCGTGAGGCCGGCGAAGGCCAGATATCCAAAGCCGGCAGAAGCTGATTGCAGCAGTTCGCGGCGGGAGAAATTTGTCTGAATCCGAGTCATCGACTGCTCCTCTTAACAAAACACAAGTGTTTGCGACATCGATCCACTTAATTCACATATCGAAATTCGGCAGACGCAAACAGGGCCTGGCAGAACTCACTGAGCGCGACAAACTTCTCTTCATTTCCTGACCGCCTCGAACCGCCGTTGCCTTCTGCAGGCGTGGTGTCTGCACTTCGGAAGAATTGATTGCTGGCTTTGATTTCTTCTGGTGTTGGCGGTCGGTTGTAGACCAGCCGAAACGCCAGATCGATCCGCTCTGCAGGAGTCTCCGCTTCCTTCAGAAGTCGTCGGCCCAACGCGTCACTCTGTTCGATGACAAAAGCGTTATTCATCATGTACAGAGCCTGCGCCGGCGTGTTCGACGACTCTCGCTGGCCAATAACCATACTCGGTTCAGCGAAGTCGAACACTTCCAGAGACCGAGGCAGTGAATTACGTGCGACAGGAAGGTATACCGATCGATAGTAGACGCTTGAATCAAAGACGTTGCCGCCACTCTGACGATTTCGCATAGCCGCCATCATACCGGGTAGATTTTCCCCGCGTCGTCCGTCAGGGCCGGGAGTCATGGCCATCGGTGGGATAGCGGGGCCGTTTGGTCCAATCAGCGTGGATCCGAAGCCGGAGATCATCGAACCTCGCGGGCGCTTCGTGTCGAGCTGACCGCTGGCCGCCAGCATCGAATCGCGAATTGCCTCCGCATCAATGCGACGGGGATTTGCCCTAGCGAAGTACAAGTTGTCCGGATCCTTTTCAAAGCGATCCTGTTCAAATTCTGATGATAGTCGATAGACTCGGGACGTAGCAATTTCGCGGATCATGCTCTTTACAGACCAGCCGGATTCCACAAATCGCACGGCCAGATAATCGAGCAGCTCGGCATGAGTTGGTCCGGGACCGGACGCTCCGAAGTTTTCGGTTTCACGCACAATGGCTTCACCCATCAGATGCTGCCAGATGCGATTCACCATGACTCGGGACGTCAGCGGGTGCTCGGGATTCGTCATCCACTTCGCAAGTTCCAGCCGACCGGATGAGTCTGGTGCGATCACGGAAGGCGACGCCGACAGCACCTGAACAAAGCCTCGTGGAACTTCCTGTGCCTGCTGATCAATTTCTCCCCGCACCAGCACTCGGGCGTTCTTCGGTCGCTCAGCCGCCTGCACACCCATGCACAGTGTCAGTGGCTTGCCGTTTTCATCAACGCCATTGACTCGGTTGGTCAGTTGCGATGCCTGCAGATCGAGTGCGAATTGATTGGCCAGACTACGGCGCGGTTCGGTCCCGTTCGTTTGAGGCTGTCGAGCAGCTCGGCGGGCTTCCATGGCTTCCTGTTCCAGTTCATCCCGGCGTGTTTTCAGATCCGCCACTTCTTGTTTGCTCATGGCCTTATCGGATGGATTGGGGTCGTCAATCGGCAGGATAATCAGGTTGCTCGGCTGTCGATTTCGCTGGCTGCGGACGCCACCGTACAAGGTTTCGGTGCTCTGAAAGATGCCGGCGATTGCGTAATAATCGGCCTGGGGAATCGGATCGAATTTGTGATCGTGACAACGGGCGCAGGCGACGGAAACTCCCATGAAGACTCGTGTCGTGACATCGATCTGCTCGTCGATCAGATCGGCCTGGAACTGCCTCGGGTTCTGTTCAATCAGCGCCTTTGGTCCAAGAGCAAGAAATCCAGTGGCGATTAAATGATCCGACCAGTCTTCATCAGTCTTCGCTGGCAGAAGATCACCGGCCACCTGCTCCCGCACGAATTGATCGTAGGGTTTGTCGTTGTTGAAAGCATCAATGACATAGTCACGATAACGCCAGGCGTTCGGGAACGAGACATCGACTTCCTTGCCCGAAGATTCTGCAAATCGAGCGATGTCCAGCCAGTGGCGAGCCCAGCGTTCTCCGTATTGCGGAGTGTCCAGCAGACGATCGACTTCCGACGAAACAGCTTGTTCGGGATTCAACTTCCAGGCATTCGCAAACTGCTGCATCGTCTCCGGCGAAGGCGGCAGTCCCGTAAGATCCAGATGCAGTCGGCGAAGAAAAGTGAACGCGTCCGTATCTGCGGCAGGCGTCAGTTGATGCGCGGCGTACTGCTGTTCCACCAGACGATCGATTTTGCATGAGGCCCATGCTGACGCCTCGGGAATTGTCGGTCGGACCGGCGGCTTGATGGACCAGAACTGTCGGCCTTTTTCGATATCTTCGTCGGTCACTCGGGATTTCACGACGGTGGCGGTGGAGACACGAGGATCCGGAGCTCCCATTTCGATCCACTGTCGAAAGTCGGCAATCGTTTCTGCGGGCAGTTTCGTTTTCGGGGGCATGTTGAAGTCGCGGTAGTTGATCGCGTTCCAGAGCATGCTCTGTTCCAGGTCGCCGGGAACAATTGCCGCACCCGATTCTCCGCCGGCAAGAAGTCCATCGCGACTTTCGACCGACAGGCCTCCGCGAACTCCCTGCCCTTCCGACGAATGGCAGCGATAGCACTGGTCAATCAGGACTGGGCGAATCTTCGCTTCGAAAAACTTGATGCCCTCGGCCGTCGGCTCCGGAAGTTTTTCATCGGCTCGCGACGGCTCAGTCAGGCTCAATGCCAGAATTGCAACGATTGTGGTTGACCAGTAGGGATACATCAACTGTCGCATTGCAGGGACTCACATGATTCAGGGACCACAGGCAGGACAAATTGCTCAGGACATACTGACCAGCGGTTATTCGACAGGCGGACGCTTTGGCTTTACTCCGGCCCCGTCCTTATCGCCTTTACCACCGCGCATCTGACCGGCTCGATCGCCCATCTTCGCCATCGCTTTTTCCATCTCGGATTTATCGATTGCACCGTCGCCATTTTCATCGACGCGAGACACATTCTCCCGCATGCGTTCCGGAATTTCGTCTCCGCTGAGCTTTCCGTCCTTGTCCGCGTCGCGCTGCTCAAACATCTTCGCCATCATTTCTTTGCCCATCGGTCCGCCTGCTCCCGGTTGTCCCGGGGGAAATCCGCCTTCCCGGGCCATCGCGGCAAAGTCCGGACGAAGCTCTTCAGAGCTGAGAGCGCCGTCGCCGTCCTTATCCAGTTTGGCCAGAGCCTTGGACGCGTTTTCGAGTTCGCTCGCCGAAATTGAGCCGTCTTTATCAGCATCAAGGGCCATCATCAGGGGCATTCGCTGAGCCATCGCGCCCGCCATTTCCGGGCGGCCGCCACCTTCCTGCTGTCGCAAAGCCTTAAGCCGACTGCCAGGACCGTCGCCTTTTGGTGTATCCTGTGCGAACGAAGTGGCAGCCAGGAACATGACCGACAGTGCGGCAACGTAAAAATTCAGATTTTTCATCGCAAGACCCTTTATCACAAAGCATTGTCACAAAGACACTTAAGACCGTTATTGAAACTCAGCAACGCGGCTCACGGCCATCGTCACCCTGAGTACCGTCACGTCGCTCGAATTATCCACAGGCGATTTCTGAAAATTGTTTTCCAGTGTCATAATCTGCGACCACACACCGTCATGAGCGTCGTTTAATATCGTGCGGACATGAATGACGCGTACCCGGATTCGTGAGAATTCGGACGGGGGCACCGGACCAAATGATGAACGAGACTCCCGATGACCAACGTCGCATGCTCAAAGAGGGCGGTCAGCCAGCTCTGGCTTCGCTCTTCTCGACCTATAGAGCGCGTCTCGAGCGGATTGTGAGCTTTCGGCTGGATCCACGAATTCGCGGTCGTGTTGATGCGGCCGATATACTTCAGGAGGCATTTCTCGAGGTCTCCATGCGGCTTCAGTCGTTTCTTGATTCGACAGACGTTTCATTTTTTGTCTGGCTGCGTCAGCAGACACTGCAGACTCTGATCGATGCTCATCGTCGGGAGTTTCGTCAGAAGCGGGATGTCAATCGCGAGATTCATTTCGCCTCGACCGGCACGTCAGATGGCACAAGTGTTTCGATCGCACAATTTCTGATTGGTCAGTTGACGTCGCCCAGTCAGGTTGCGGTCAAGGCGGAGGAAATGCAATGGTTACAGGAAGCCCTGAATTCGATGCACGAACTGGATCGGGAAGTTCTGGCTCTTCGACACTTCGAACAACTTGGCAACAATCAGGTGGCAGAAATTCTCGGGCTGACTCCGACCGCTGCCAGCAACCGTTATCTGCGGGCTGCGGCAAGGCTGAGCGAAATCCTGCAGCGTCTGAATGCGAGGTCCTGAATGTTGACTGATGATGATCGACATCCGGTGGACCACCTGGCGGAAGAGTTTGCGGAACAAATTCGCGCCGGGGAAAATCCGCAGATTGAAGACTATTGTCGCACGCATCCAGAGCACGCCGACATGATTCGCTCGGTCTTTCCTTCCATTCAAATGGTGGAACGCGCGAGTCAGCGGGAAGAGCAGCATCGTCGATCGGGAGACAGCAGTGCGTCGCGTGGCGCGATACTGTCGATGCCGCAGGCGCTGGGCGACTTTCGGTTGATTCGGGAAATCGGGCGAGGCGGCATGGGTGTCGTCTATGAAGCCGTGCAGAACTCGCTCAAGCGGCATGTGGCGCTCAAGGTCATCAGCTTTCTGATTGCAGGTTCTGAGAAACAGTTGAAGAGGTTTCGTCGAGAAGCGGAATCCGCCGCCAGCCTGCATCACAGCAATATTGTCCCCGTGTATGGCATCGGTGAAGATCACGGCCTGCAGTATTACGCCATGCAGCTGATTGACGGAGTGACACTGGCAGAGATCATTCATCGACTCAGAATCGCTCCGTCCACGGCTCTGTTGGCTTCGGACCGAACTGTTGCCGGGACGTCTTCCAGTGATCAGTCGTCTGCTGTGAAGCCGAAGCTGCGTCGATTTGGTTCATTCGATGCTGTGCTGAAGTTGTTTGGGTCAGTGACATCCGCAGACCTGCCAGCCTTGCACGATTCCGGGCTGTCGGTGGATCAATCGGGTCATCCGGATCCGCTCAGTGCCACACGAGTTCGCTCGCGAAGTCATCTCGCGGACATGACCGAAGGGGAGATCCAGGACAACGACACGGACGAATTTCTCGCTGCCGATGACGTACGACTGAACCAGGCGTACATTCGCAACATCGCACGGGTGATCGCCAACGTGGCAAACGCTCTCGATTACGCTCATCGGCAGGGCATTCTGCATCGTGATATCAAGCCGGCCAATCTGATTCTGGATCGCGACGGGACAATCTGGGTCGCGGATTTCGGACTCGCCAGGCAGGCAGACCTCGAGAATGTCACACAAACCGGCGAGATTGTCGGCACGCTTCGATACATGGCACCCGAACAGCTTCGTGGAGCAGCCGACGCGCGCACGGATATCTATGCCCTGGGCCTGACGCTCTACGAACTGCTGATGCTGAAGCCAGCCGTGAATGCTCCGCAGGTGCTCAGCGGACAAAATCGGCAATCGATCGCTCGGCTGCGAACGAGTCGGCCGGAGATTCCTGCGGACCTGGAGACAATTACGCTCAAGGCCTGCATGGCAGAGCCTGAACGTCGCTACCAGAGTGCCAGTGAGTTTGAAGCCGATCTTCATCGGTTCCTCCAGGATCGGCCGATTCTGGCGAGACGTGTGACGCCGGTCGAACGGCTGTGGCGCTGGTCGAAACGGAATCCGCTGATCGCATCGCTGTCGACCGCGACAATGCTGTTGCTGGCGGTGATTGTCATCATTCTGGGATTTGCCAATCGCCGTATCCAGAAGGTGTTGGATTCGAGGAACATACAATATGCACGAGCCGAAAAGAATCTGACCGAAAAGACGGCCGCCCTGGACAATGTTGAGCGAGAACGGGCGCGGGCAGAGACCAATCTGGACCTCGCAATTTCTGCGTTTGAAGAAGTCTTCAACAACATTGCCGCTCGCGGACGATCGGAATCGCTGCTCGAGGAACTCAGCGACGAAGAAATCCTCCCGGGTGTCGATGTCGTGCTGAGCAGTGCCGATGTGACGCTGCTGGAAACGCTGCTCGGTTTCTTCGATCGGCTTGCAGCTGAGAATACGAAGGACCTGAGCACCGAGTCAGCCGCCGCTCGTCGACGCGTTGGTGATATCCAGCAGCAGTTGGGACGGCTGGAGGATGCTCAGCAGTCCTACCAAACCGCGCTGGATGGTTACAAAGTCATTGCTGCCAGGAAGCCCGATGACACCCGCCTGATTCTGGCTCAGGCCGAGCTTCTGCATCAGATGATGATGACGTTCGCCAGGCGAGGAGAGATCCCTGCTGCGATGCAAAAGCTTGACGAGTTGCGATCGGTGCTTAAAGCATCGCCGGCTGTGAATGAATCCGCCGACGGACGATTTGTACTGGCGACGGCGATCAATAGTTTGGTTTCGTTTGGACTTCGAACAGCGGTCGAACCTCGCTTCCGAATGAGAAATCCGTTCCTGAATCGAGTCTTGCCCGGCGATGACGCACCGTCCCCGGCACAGAATCCGCGTCTGAAACAGGAGGCCGAAGCCAACGCCGAATCGCTGGAGATTCTGCAGAGGCTGTCGGAAGCAGACACGGCCAGCGTGGTCTATCGTGTCGCACTGGCACAGGCCACGAAAGACAAGGCAAAGATCGCTCAGTGGTTTCGCGATTGGCCGAAGGCCGATGAAGCCATGGCCGCCGCGATCAGGATTTTCGAAGACCTGCAGAAGGAGTATCCAGCGTCCGATCGATTCAAGTATGAGCTGGCCGACATACTCAGCACGATGCCCATTTCGCGGCCCACTGATATGCAGCGACTGATCAGATCCCAGCAGTTGTGTCGGGAACTTGTGGAGGCACACCCTTCGGTTCCCGAGTATCGCAGTCTCTATGCGTCAACGCTGGCACGCATGGCCGGCATGCAGTTCGCGCAGGGTAAGACGGAACGGGCCGAAGAAACTTTGAAGGAAACGCGGAAGTACTATGAGCAGCTGGCAGATCAGTTTCCGGATGTGCTGATGTACCAGTTCGCTCTTGCCCGCACACAACAGCAACTGGCACAGATCTATGCGGACGACAAGCGCACGGACCTGGCCAAAGGAACGCTCGACGCAGCGATTGTCCGGCTGGAAGCACTCTCCACCCGCAGCCGCATTCGCAACCCCGTCATGTTGCTGCTGAACCGTCTGCGTGAAAGCCGGACAAAGCTAGGCGGATGAAATCGCTCCCTGCCGTTCTGCATGGTTCAAGGTAATACCAGTGACTGCAAAGAAAAGCAGTGCCGAGAACCCGAACATCGATAAATAGATGTGCAGCCACCGAATGGCCGACATAATCTTCAGAGACGGGGGTCGCCCATTTGAAGATCTTGCGTTGACAGGATTCGACACGGCTCAGCGACTCTTTTCCGATTCTTTAGCAGACACTTTTTGCAGTCGATAGTTGAGAGAAGCGGCTTTGATTTCCACGCTACCTTTTCGTGCCTGCAAGTTCAATTCGGTTAACGTCAAGAAAGACGCCCGACACATTCAATAGTGCCGGGCGTCTTAGGTTATGCGAAAAGAATCTGCGTCACAGATCAGTGGGTCGACACACAATACAGGTGCTTGTTTGACCTGAAGAAGATCTGGCCATTGCTGATGGCCGGAGTCGCACTGAAATCTTCGGACTCCGTTGTGAGCCGATTCGTCGCCAGTTTTTCAAACGTATCACTGGCTTTTAAGACGTGAATGTCGCCGCCGCGAGTAACGTAAAAGATCTTTCCATCGCCAATCACTGGGGAGGAATAATCACTGCCGAATCCACCGCCGCCGAATCCACCGCCGCCAAATCCACCGCCGCCAAATCCACCTCGACCCCCTCGTCCGCCGCCACCGCCAGGTGGTTGGCCCGGTGCGCCGTCTTGTCTGGGTGCTCCGCCCGGAGCACCGGCCGGCCGACCAGCGTCACCTCCCGCGGCTCCGCCCTGAAGGCGCGACTGGAAGATCTCTTTTCCATCGGCCGCATTCAATATCTCCATACGACAACCAATGCGTCCGTCTTTATATCCATCATAATCAGTAGGAACAGGTCTATCAATTCGAACATTCCATACATGTGCCTCTTCTTTTGCATCAGCATTGTGCGAACAAATGT
>JANPHT010000208.1:0-2320 GCA_031424595.1 Planctomycetota bacterium | reverse complement strand
ACCCGAGCATGGCCACCCGCTCCGATGACTACAATTCCATCCATGTCGAGTCTCAGGCCGCGATCTGGTCACTTGGGCGACCAACTGGGGGAATGTCATAGAAATGTTTGATCAGCAGTTTCGAATCAAGCGGTTGCTGTTTCAGTACGTTCACGATTCTGACCGCTGCATGTCCGTCGCCGTAAATGTTGGCGAATTGTCTGACGTGCCTGCGAAAATCTATTGATGTGGCCTGCTGGATTGCCTCGCGGATCAGGTCAGACTCGCACTGCACATCGACAACATTTCCAGACCGCGGTCGACCCTGTTGTCGAAGACCAATATTGACGACCGGCAATTGGAATGAAGCCGCCTCGATAATCCCACTGGAAGAGTTTCCCGCCATCGCAGCAGCGATTTTCATGAGACTGAAATAAGCCCGAGTGCCCAGATTTGCGACGAGTCTTACGTTTTTGTGACTCTGTGCGAATGTCTCCATGTGCTGCAGGATTTCCGAATGATGGGTGTCCGCATTCGGGCGAGTCATAATGATGGGCTGCGTAAAACCGTCCAGAGCCGCCAAGAGTTGTAAGATCTGTGTTCCCGCGTCTTCATATTGCAGTGTGACGGGGTGCATCGTGACAAGCAACGGAGATTCGTCGAGTGGAATACCCACCAGCGCGGAGAGTTCATCGCGATCCATGAGTTTCAAATCAGCCAGATTATCCAGCGCCGGAGCACCGGAGATGGTGACTCGCCAGGGTTCTTCTCCAAGCTGAATAACCCGATGGGCGTGTTCCGCGTTGGATACAAAGTGCAGATGGCTATATTTTGTAATTGCATGACGATAAGCATCGTCAATCGCGCCTTCGGTCACTTCTCCGCCATGAATATGGGCAATTGGAATGCGAAAAGGAGTTGCCGCGACGGCGGCAGAGTGCATTTCGAAGCGGTCTCCCAGAACTAACAGGATATCGGGCCTGACTCGCTGCAGGATCTGAGCGAAGCCGATCGTTCCAAGGCCCATGGAAGTTGCGATGGATACGGGGCGATCCGACGCCAGCAGCATATCGACCTGATCGTCAGGCTGAAATCCATCCCGCTCGATTTCAGCTAATGTGCATCCATGACCGTGAACAAGATGCGAACTTGCTGCAATCAGATGGAGCCGGAGATCTGAATCCCGTCGTATCGTCTCCAGAACAGGCCGATAAATCCCCCAGTCTGAGCGACCAACAGTGACAGCACTGATGGTTCTCATGCAACATCCTCCAGCCGCAACAAATCTCCTGCGGCAACACTGATCTTCAATTTCCGATTGACCAGATGTGGCTTCATGATGGGCGCCAGGCCTGTGCCAGGACGACGAATCGCGATCAGGTCTTCAGAGAGTTCGGTGCCAGCCGCGATATCAATTGCCGCCACCAGACTCTTTCGTGCCACACGCGCCGTATCACGTTCGCTTTCAGTAGCCACTTTTCTACCGTCGCCCATGGCCGCTTCGATCATGCGAATTCCCCGAATCAGCCGTTTCAGTTCAGCAGGCTCGGCGGACGCTCGATGGTCTGGACCTGGTAAAGTGCTGTCGAGTGTGAAATGCTTCTCCAGAACACACGCTCCTAAAGCCGCAGAGGAAATCCCGATCTCGATACCAAGGGTGTGATCGGAGTAACCAACCGGCAATCCAAAGGCCGCTTTCATCGTCAGCATCGCTCGAAGATTGACCTCTTCGGGAGCAGCCGGATAATTGCTCACGCAGTGCAGCAGGATAATTTGAGAATTTCCAGCCTTTTCGATGGCTTCAACAGCAACCTCCACGTCTCCCAGGGAGCTCATTCCGGTGGAAACGATCAGGGGTTTTCCAAAACCGGCGATATGACGCAGCAGCGGGATATTCGTTAACTCGCCGGACGGAATCTTGAAGACCGGCATGCCGAGGTCATGAAGCAGAGTGGCGCTCTCTTCGTCAAACGGCGTTGACATGAAGATGATATTGCGTTCCCTGCATCGCTCCACAATCGCTCGATGATCATTATCGGAGAGTTCCAGCGCTTTCAGCATGTCGAACTGCGACTGCTGATTGCCGGTATTCTGTTCCTGGTACTTCGCCCGAGGT
Source organism: Planctomycetota bacterium (assembly GCA_031424595.1). Lineage (GTDB taxonomy): Bacteria > Planctomycetota > Planctomycetia > Planctomycetales > Planctomycetaceae > SXXK01. The sequence goes on along the minus strand of JANPHT010000208.1, from coordinate 225 downwards.
GCAGACCGTGTGACCAGCTTTTCCGCTTTAAACGTCTGAAACTTGACGGCATCAGCACCAGCCTCCGCTGCGACGTCGATGGATTGCAACGCGAGGTCAAGTCGGCCATTGTGGTTGACTCCGACTTCCGCAATAACGAAGCAGGGATAGTTGTCGCCAACGGTTCGATGTGCGATCTGGAGTGGCATCACTGCGTTTTTCATGTTCCGATTCCTGTTAAAAGCC
>JANPHT010000207.1:0-57495 GCA_031424595.1 Planctomycetota bacterium | reverse complement strand
AAATTCCTGCACGGTCTCTTTTCAAGCGGCGAGTTGATTATTCCTCTTGAAGAGCACGCCTTTAACGAGAGTCAGTCGGTTGAGGCGTTGACTGCGCTCGAACGGCAGTGGAGATGCGAGCTGCCAGGAGATCCGCCTGCATTCGTGGCTGTCTCTGCAGTCAAGGCGACTCGGATTCTGATGGCGTTCTGCAGAGCGGTGATTCATCGCCAGGTCAGTGTCGCACAAACGGAACAATTCGTTCGCGAGGTTTGTCTTAGCGAGGACGATACGGCGTCGCAGCATTATAGCGTGGATTTGGTTCTGAGGTTTCTTCCGCAGGTCGTCGAGAGGGCTCGAAGGATTTCAGACTCTGATGGTTTGCTGAACCTGATGGCAGCGATTGGGCGCGAATGGCCATTATCCAGCGTTGGAATGAAAGGTTGTCTTCCAAATCATTGGCCAAATGCCTTGTCACATCCAACCCTGTGGAGAATGTATGTTGACCGAATCATTTCCACAAAAGACATCTCGCGGATAAACATTCCCGTCGTGCGAGATGCTGTCGCAGCAGCTATTGGTCCATTTCCGCATCTCGCGCCGGAGTTTTCGACAAAGAATCCAGTTATGTCGTCACTCACCACGGCCTCTGGACCTGTAAGAGTCAGAACAGACCTATGATCGATACATCCCTGGTTTCTGCAATCGAGGTCGCTCAACGAGTTCGTGCCGACCTGCTCGAAAAACTAAAGCAGGAATATGTTGGCAAGGATGAAGTTGTCGATCTGCTGGGAATCTGTCTGGTCGCGGGGGAAAACTTGTTTCTGCTCGGTCCTCCTGGCACGGCCAAAAGTGCTATCGTGAGGTCGCTCGCTTCGCGGCTGGATGGGCGAGTCTTCGATTATCTGCTGACTCGATTCACCGAACCTTCAGAACTTTTCGGTCCATTCGACATTCGCAAATTGCGCGACGGCGAACTGTTGACTAACACGGAAGGAATGCTGCCTGAGGCCGATATCGTATTCCTCGATGAACTTCTGAATGCCAATAGTGCCATTCTGAACAGTCTGCTGATGGCGCTGAACGAGCGAATCTTTCGCCGCGGTCGGGAAACTCGACGACTGGGTTTCGTGCTGACTGTGGGTGCCAGCAATCGACTGCCGGAAGATGATGCGCTGGCGGCCTTGTTCGACCGTTTTCTGTTGCGAGTTCGCTCGGACAATGTTCCTTCGGAAATGCTGACCAGCGTTCTTGAGGCTGGCTGGAAGCTACAGCAGTTGGACGTTCGCCGCGATGCTGTGAAGACTGCTGTTTCGATTGATGATCTGCGACGATTGCAAAGTGGAATTCCGTTTGTCGATGTGTCAACGATTCGGACTCAGTACGTTGGACTGATCAATCGGCTGCGTCATTCGGGTATTGAAATTTCTGACCGCCGCGCAGTGCGATTGCAGCGACTTGCCGCAGCCAGTGCCCTGATGTGCGGCCGAACCTCGGTTCATGTTTCGGACCTCTGGGTGCTGCGTTACATCTGGGACACGATGGAACAGGTGGAGGTGCTCGCCAAAATTGTGAACGACACGATTCAAAACGGCGAGAATCCGTCGATATCGGATATCAGGGTCCATTCTCGTTCAACCGGTCCCGATGCGCCGAATCCGGAGTACTTGTCGAACGATCTTGATCAGATCGAATCACAGTTGAATGCCTCTGAGAATGATGCAAATCAGACTTCATGGCTTCGCGATCGACTCGGACTACTGGCGGCACGTGTGGAATGGGTGGCGAATGAAGAGTCACGCTCCTTCTTAAAGGAGCGAATTCAGTTATTGCTGTCGCGAGTGAAGTAACGTGCAGAACACCTGGCCATTGGCTTTTTTAGTTGGGACCCTCCTCTGAATACTCTCTGGGCAATTCGAGTTTCGCTGAATCATCTGATGCGTTTGGGTGAACTGCGTTTGATGTCTGCGGTGCATGCATCGATTATCGGAGACATCCTGTGGCTGCGGGTGAAGGGCTTGATGCGGAACTGCATCGAGTCCTGGCTCCGATCGCCGATGGGCCTGTGTTTCAGATGGCGGCTGATCGACGGCTGACTCCGTTTGGTGCTGCTGTGCCGATCGAACGATTGCCTGAAGTGTATTGGAAGCCTTTGAGGGAAATTCTGACGCCCGTCCTTCCGTCGTCGCAGATGGCCGTGGTTCAGTTACCTCGCGTGCGATTGACGCTCGAACGCACAATGTTGGAACAGGAAGCGGCACTACTGGTAACCGACTGGCAATCATTCCGAGAATGGGCACTCTCCGCGCCGGAGATTCGGTTGCGGGGATGTCGCTTCGCCGTTTGTCGCGATGCGCTGACAGCGCTTGGCAATCGTACTGTTCCCACGCACCGAGTTGCGATCATGGGCCAACCATTGCCGCCGATCGTTGGTGAACGATTCTGGCTGGCTGGCTCGATTGCCATCCCGCTTGGTTTTCAATGGGTTCCACGCGTGGATGTGAAGACGGTAGAAGCAGTTTTTGCAAGGGGAGTTGCGGATTCCGCGTCGCGGATTCGCGTTTGGAACGCAGAACACAATTTTCTGGAAGAAACCGTGTCTTCGGAATGGGTGCCTTTGACACGACGGAGCGTAAGAGCCACAGACGTTGTCCGGACTACAACATCCCAGTGAGACTCAGGTGACTTCTGCAATTTAGACAGTCGTCGCACACTCCATGGTCGGACCTGAATGACTGCACCCAGGAAGAGTTGGGCCACAACGAGTGCCTGACAGCAGAGCAGCATTGACACTTGTGGCTGGCGCCTTGCGGCTTACTTGTGGCTGGCACCTTGCGGCGTAGTAGTCGCACCTTGCGGCGTAGTAGTTTGGATCGGTACATTTTGGTGATGACTCACGCACGAAAATACTTCCGAAATGACCTGTCGTCCTACTTCATGTGGGCCGATCATGGGCGGGAGCTCTGCTGGTGTAATGGGGTGACGATTGCGTTTCATGAAGAGATCTCCGCAGTTCTCGACCGACTCGTGGATCAGAACTTTCCGGACTTTTCGACGATTGCACTGAGCCTGGGGACGTTGCGGAACTCATGGCCGGAAGTGGCGGCTCAGCTGACTCATGCCGTGTCAGTTCTGATGCTGTCTCCCAATCCCCTGATACGCCAAGCTGCCGACCTGCGGAAAAACTTGCTGCAGGCCTGGCCTGACTCGTTGCGAAAACTGAGTTTGATGGCGAGGTATGTCGAAGTCTATTCACCAACGACTTCGCAACGCGCGGAGCTGATTGCACATTTGCTGGGTGAGTTTTCCAGTAACTTCGCGGAATCAACTCAGGAAGAACTGGCATCTGCTGTTCGAGCGGGTCTGCCGGAAGACTGGCTCAAAGACAAATCTGACGAGCGCCATTCGGATGTGGATCTGTTGCTTTTGCCCATGAGTCTCGGCGAAGCGTTGCGGATCAGTGCTTCAAGAGAAGTCACGGAATTTGCGGTACCTCGAATGCTGCGGTTGTTCCGGATTGCAAAAAGCGTGGCGGCTTCCATTCCATGCGAAACCGTCGAACAACTGCACGAGCTGTTGAAGACTGGCATTCCGGATGGTATCAAAGTGCCGGAGTACGAGTTGCTGGATCAGCGGACTCAGACGCGTGGCTTGCTGGAACAGCTTTCGGAGGATGACGAACTTGGTGGATTTGCAAGACTGACTAAGCAACTTATCGCGGCCATCACACTGCCTCGGTCGTTGTCCGAGCCGGATAACCTGCAGATGGGCGGCATTTCGGACATTACCAATCGAGGGAGTCTTGACAAGCTTCTGCTGAGCGAGCTGGCTCACGATAATCTGACGCTCGCCGTCCGTCTTGCCATGAACGAAGCGCTCTATATGCGTCGTGAATCACCGCCATCGCCGCAAACAATAACTCGCAGCGTGTTGATTGATCTTAGTCTGCCCATGTGGGGAATTCCAAGACTCTACGCAACTGCCGCCGCGATGGCTCTGCATGTGACAAGTGGCAAACAGATTCGCATCAACTGCTTTCGTTCATCGGTGAGCGGGATGAAGGCCACACTGCTGACAACTCGCGATAGTTTGCACGACCACATGACAGTTCTGGAGCCAACTGAACATCCTGGAGCGTCACTGCCGTCGTTCTTCCAGACCATTGCGGACGAACCCTTGTCTGCCGAACCCGTTTTGATCACAACGAGCGACGTACTGGAGAGTCTGGAGTTTCGTCAGACCCTGGACAAGACCTGCACCAGCGATTTATGGTTGATCGTTGTCGAACGAGACGGACGGCTGAAGGTTCTGCAGAGAACTCGTCAAGGGACTTCGCTGCACAAGCAATTGCAGCTGCCTCTGGAGGAGATCCTCAGTCGTCGCTCGGCGGAGAAAGTTCGTCGCACAGATCTGCCCGACGACCTGCCTGCAGTGTTTCATCTTTCCCGATTCCCGTTGCTGCTGTCGCATCAGACTCGAATTGATCGACTATGGAAATGGGGAGAAACGGCGATCGCCGTAACTGACGATGGGCGGTTAATGCACTGGACTGAAAAAGGCCTGGGGGCTCGTCAGTTGGCGGCAGGGCTTGTTGGTCGAAGCGATGCGAAGATCTTCCTTGTGCAGAGGCCCACTGGTCTGTTTCTGCAGCTCCTGATTTGTCCGATGAGTGACCAGGTCGGAACACTGTTGACGGTTTCCGGTACGCATGGGGAAGTCTCTGTCGCGAAAGCTGACTATCGAATCCCGATGGTGACGGACATCGTGGTTACCGAACCGGCTCTGCTCGTATTCGGAAAGACTCACGAACGGATGGAGGTATGCTCGGCGATTGAGCATGACGAAGGCACATTTTTGGGCACTCACATTTTGAATGAAGTCCTGATTCGAAATGGGCGTTGTTTGAGTTCTCGTGGACAGGCTATGTCAGTGCTCAATTGGGTTGGTGGTCAATACTCGTGGTTGCTGCAGCGACTGCCCGATTGGTGCGAACAATACGTGAGCGTGGCTGAGCAAAACATTGGAGATTACATTGCCATTGATGAGGCGGGCCAATTGATTGATCCACAGAACCCCAAACGCTTCAGGGCGTTAAATGAGGAACTGCGAAGCAAGTACGATGTGGGTTTGCTGTCGTTCAGGGAAGTTTCGATCGATGGCGATCTGGCGGTTGTCAGCCATAATTCTCTTGTTGATGCAGCGGGCAATCGCGGTTCCGGAAAGACGATAATCCGGACATCAACATTGAAACGACCATCGGGGCATACAACGATTGACTTACAGTCTGCAACTGTAATTGCCAGTTCCCAAAATGAATCGGCGAATGGAGAACTGGCTCGGATCGAATACGAACGAGCGTCAAAACTCATCCGTCAGCACACTCCGCACTATAGGTTCGCGCGAATTGGAACTGACAGCGGTCGATTGCTGTTAAAGGATTCCAACGGCGGACTATTTCACGTCGCCTGGGATTCACACATCAGTGCCATCAAGTTGGGGCCAGTTGTACTGGACGGAGCTCTTCAAGGCCTGATTGAGTTTGTTGATTCTCCACCTGTGCCTGGGACTGGATACACCCTCCAAACAGCGACATGGGACAACGGCAGCATGGCTTGGCTTGATTCCCGAGGCTTGATCCATCTGAAAAGTGGCAATCGAGCAAATCCAGAGATCACTTTGGTAATGCGTGATGGACCGTTGTCTGGTTGGCTGTCTTCCGGCGAAGTGTTTGGCGACAATTATTACTGCGGCAAGAATCCTGTTTCTCACGGGCTGCGGCGAGTGACCGCAGATTCTGCGTGGAACTCGGCCATACGGCCTTTCATCGAATCCGTGCCATGGAATTTCCACTTCAGCTCCGATACTGCTCAGGCGGGAAACACGGTATTGCCGGAATATTGATCCCTGGCAATTCGCCCGATGACTGGCTAACGACCGTGTCCCATTGGGGTCTGGGTACGGAGGCATTGCGTTTTTTGGTCATTGATGACGGCCGTAAACCTGCCGCTCGGTCGGTGGGAGATTTTTCGGGCACTTCGACAACGTGGGATGAAACCGAACGAGCAATCCCGTCAGCGGAGCGACGGGGAAACGGTCAGCGATCCGCACTGATTATTGGCCATGGTATTCCGAAAACTCGCGAAGATTTCGCACGCCTGGTGAGCGAAAAAACTGCCATCCCTGTGCTGCCGCAGTTCTATCGGTGCGTGGCCGATCGACTGTTCCTTCCCGTCGATGCTGAACTTACACCGTATGTTGCTGATGCAGAACTTCGAAGTCTGCTGCCGTCTGACTCGACCTCTTTGCTCGTGTGGCATCCCGTGGCCGGGTTAATTCAATTCGAATCCGATCAGATACCAACGGCGTCCGATCTTCTGCGTGGCCCTGTCATTGCAGAGTCGCATTGGAATGCGGCCCAGTCTGGCGAAACGCTGAACGATCGTATTCACAGCCTCAATCCCGAAGCCGCTGGAAGCCTGCTCGACATTATGCAGCAGGGGCAGGACGACATAGGCCAGGACGCGAGCGACATTTCACAAGCTCCGCCGAGCCCTGATGAAGTTCGAAACCCCAGGCTGAACGATGCTGTGCATGGCTTGCAGCGGATGATAGCGAAAGGGATTCTGGGTATCACAGGACGTCTGCCGGAAAGACCAGGCGGCAGTCAGGCTTTGGCAAGACTTCACCAATGGGCGTCATCGCTATTGAGCGGACTTGCGGCTGGCACCGCGGCTGGTGCTGGTGTTGCTGGCAAGGGAATCCAGCGAGCGATCAGCAACCTGTCGTCGCAGCGAGAGAATGAACTCAAGCGGCTCCTGAACCTGCTGCACAACGATCCCGATCAGGGCTTGCGATACGCACTTCCCCTGCACGGAGGTTCTCATCGAGGTCAGGTGAATCCAACGGGGCGATTGGGAGAGCGAACTCCCGATTTTCAACTGAGACAACTCGGTGGGTCAGGGCCTGCTGATGCCTGGGACCTTCCGTTGGAATATCACGTCAAGCTGATGCAGAGTTATCGTGAATTGGCCCAGCGGGAAATGCGGTTGGGCAATCATCGAAGAGCGGCTTATATCTACGCCACGCTGCTCGGTGATCTGCACGGTGCTGCGACCGCATTGGAAGCGGGAAGTCTGCATCGTGATGCCGCGACGATTTATCAGAAGCATCTCAACAATCCGCTCAAGGCGGCCGAGTGTCTTCGCAATGGAGGTTTCTGGGAAGACGCAATTGTAATCTATCGCGATCGTGGTCGCTGGATTGAAGCGGGTGAATTACACCTGAAGCTCAATCAAACGGATGAAGCTCGCGTGATGTTTTCGAACGAGATTCGCAGCTGTGAGGCACGTCGGGATTTTCTAAAAGGTGGTGAACTGGCCGATCAACGTCTGCAGGATCCTGCCCAGGCCGCGGTACTTCTGACAAAGGGGTGGGAACTGAATGCCTCGGCGGAGAAATGCTTTCAGGCTTTGCTGAACTTGCACGGTCGGCGAGGTCAGCATGCTCAGTCTCGCCTGGCAATTCAAAAGCTGGCTGGCGGACCGAACTTGTTCGTCCATCAGCGATCCGATGCGATCCGAGTCTGCTGTGAAACGGCCGTGGCGTATCCCGATGCCGCTGTTCGTGATCTTGCACGTCGACAGACATGGCAGATTGCAAGCGCGGTGCTGCAGGATACTCAGACCGAGCAACATCCCGTCGCATTGACCGCGATTCGCTCCTTGTCGAAGTCGGACGAGTTGCTTCAGCGGGATACCCGGCGATTCGCGGCAAATGCCGCGCAGATGCAAAAGGCACAACGAACCCAACAACCGAAATCAGCAGTGAAACGAACGAAAGCGATTCCGCAGCCGAAGTCAGTTGTGAAAGCGATGACGGTCGTTGGTCAGGTACAAGTCTCACCGGCGAACGCTCCCAAGGGCACGAAGTGGCGTTCTGGTGTTACTGCAGCTGGACATTGTTTTGTGCTTGGCGTGGCACCGGACGAGTCGCTGCTGATTATGGAAAGCTCGACGACACGTGTGGAAACGGTTGTGTTTGCTGGCAACGCATTCATCCTCCGTTCTGAAGAGGATCTCGTCCTGGAAGCCTGTGAGCTTCGACCAAGCGGAATTGCGCCGCGAGCCTTTCTGCAGGACTTCCCGGCGTCATCCAACTGGAACAAGGTGGCATTAGAGCGGGTGCATGGGCAGACGAATTTTCTGGATGTTCTGGCACCCCAATGCAACATGGTGTTGGACTTCATGCAGCTTCCGACTGGCACAATCTGGGCTCTGTTCGTCGACCCGAAAGGCCGCTTAGTTTTAGAGGCCATAGGACTCAACGGACTTGTACGTCAGACAATGGTGCTTGATTTGGAAGGAACCACAATTGATCACTTCGAAGCGAGTCTGTTTCGAGTTCATCACGATGGCTCGCGTGTGATCGTCGTCATGGGTCGCCATGTTTGGCGAGTAGAATCCAGGGAGGCTGCTGTTGTCGATAAGTCCAGTGAGATCATCGTGCAGCCGATCGCAGTGATTGAGTTCCCGGAAGCTCCCTCCCGGACGGTCGTTTCGCCGATAAGCACAACGCTGCGACTCGCATTCTCATTCGAGAACAGTGTTCGGGCTGTTTGGCCGATGTCGAATGAGAACTGTATTTTTGCAAAAGGTTTTGACCGTCCGCTTCTGGTCTGCATGGGCAACGGCCTCTTCGCCGTCGCCTGTCGCACCACCGGTCGAATTGCCAGCTTTCGTCTGAATGCCGGCACTGCAGAACTTACGGCCGATTTTGAAGAGGCTATCGGTTCTGACCCAATCGTTGAACTCATGGCCGCACCGGCTGGCAACGAATTCTTCGTGCTTCGCCAATCCGGCCGAATGTTACGACTGCAGATTCCCGTGCGTTAGCAGCTTGGCTGCACCGGGCGACTCGGTCGTCGCTGGTCCTACCCTGCCAAACGGTGTATCGATCAATCGACTCTGCCGAATGCTCCTGCTGTGCGACTTAACCCTTGCGACAGGCTGCAGAATTCACCGGAGCTTCAAGCAAGGGATGCTCGTGAATTATGAAGATTGTTAATGAAGCCGCAGGTCGGCAGACTCTGTGTGCGAACCTAACCGATATCACTGCTACCCATTATGGAAGAATGGGGTGTATGTGGAAAATGCGAAGCAATAGTAATATTGGAAAGAATCGATACCACCATTACAAACTGAAGAGAAGTTATCCCGCCAGCGACAGAGCACATCGCTGACCGGGAATGGATTCCGAGTGCAGGGGCATAGACATGGTTCGAATGAGATGGCAAAAGATTGTCGCGTCGCTACTCGCAGTTTCATTTTCGATTCCGGCAGAGGGAGACGACTTGGCTGATCTGAAAAATCGACTGGATGCGATTGAGAGGGAGAACGCGCAGCTTCGGGAAGATCTCAATACAGTTAAGCAAACGGATGCTGAGCTAGTCGGTAGGGTATCGGCCCTGGATCAAGAGGTTGACGGTAAAGCGGACAAGTCCAAAGTCGATCCGAAGTCGATGTCATCGAAATGGAACAACGGATGGGAATCGACCTCCGCCGACAAGAATTTCAAATACCACGTCGGCGGGCGCGTGCAGTTTGATTCGGTCTTCTTGCAGAATGATCCGCCCTTCTATGCGGGAACAGGACCGTTCGGAGATCAGGATTCTGTCGGCTTCCGCCGCGCGCGACTCCGTGCGGACGGAACGATGTATGAAACAATCGACTGGTGTGTCGAATTCGACTTTGTCAATTCAGTGAATGTTGATCCCGGCCCGCCTGCGGCCCCAGGCAGCGAAGCGAATCTGGGCCAGGTTCCTGCCGCAACCGATCTTTGGATGACGTTTCGTGAACTGCCAGTCGTGGGAAATGTGCGAGTCGGCAACCTCAAGGAGCCGATCGGATTTGAACATCTGACAAGCAGTCGATACCTCGACTTCATGGAACGATCCTACAACCAGGATCTTTTTTACGGAGCGTTCAACAACGGGTTCACTCCAGGGATCTGCGCGTTCGACACATGGGCCGAAGAACACGGAACCTGGGCAACGGGCTTGTTTAAGAATACAACTAACGTCTTTGCGTATGGCATCGGTGAAGGAGAGTATGCCTGGACCAGTCGTGTCAGTTATCTGCCGTGGTACGAAGAGGAAGGTGCCTATTTGGCTCACATCGGTGTCTCCGGAAGTATTCGCGATCCCAACAACTCGCAACAGCGATACCGGGCACGCAGTTCCCTGCGAAACGGTCCAGGCTCGCTCAATCCGGTGCTTGCTAATACCGGAACATTCACGTCCAGTGAAACAGACATGCTGAACCTTGAGTCAGTGTGGCAGTTCGAATCGTTACTGCTTCAGGCGGAGTACTGTATCGCTCAGGACCAGGACACGCTGTTTGGTGCGACGACAGTCCACGGCTACTATGCTGAGGCGCTGTACTTTCTGACCGGGGAACACCGGGAGTATGAAAAGAAAACGGGTGCGTTCGGTCGCGTAGTGCCCCACAAAAACTTCGGCGACTGCGGAAGCCTGGGCGCGTGGCAGGTTGGTGCTCGATATTCGCGTGCAAACCTGGTGGATACCGGCCTGGATGGCGGACAACTCGAGGACGTGACGCTGGGGCTGAACTGGTTTCTGAATCCGAACCTGAAGATTCAGAACAACTACATCTACACCGTCCGTGACGCACAGGCCGGCCCCGGCGGCGGAGATTCGTACGGCTATGGGATGCGGCTCGCCTGGGACTTCTGATCGGAAGATTGCTATCAGCAAAGAAGAAAACTTCGAAGCCCGGCATTCACCCCAGATGCCGGGCTTTCTTCGTCAGCAGATTGACGGAAATCTATTGACCCGATCATTGATGGTTTCCGTTCTCGTGCCTCGGCGGCCTGTCATTGCCGGTCGGTCAGACGTAGCATGACCAAATAACTGAGCTGTCTATTCGGGGGCGAACTTCAAATGATACATTGGATCGCGGCACTTTCTATTGTTCTTTGCCATATTTCCGGGTCAGTGCAGGCGTTCGACATTTCGCTGGAACGGCCCGGCGATCGGGAATTCGTGCGTGACGGCGCGGTAATGCTGACGCCGCAGGACAAAGCAGAAATCGTAGCTGTCTGCAATCGACTGCTGACAGACAAGGCAACTCCCGTCATTGTGATCACGATTGAACGCATGAGCGACCATGGTGCCGATGGGATGCGTATTGAAACCTTCGCCCGGCTTCTGTTTGATCAGTGGGAAATTGGCCATGCCGAATTGAATGGTCAGGTCTGGAATACCGGCATCCTCTTGCTCGTCAGCAAGGGTGACAGGAAGGCCCGAATTGAATTGGGGGCGGGTTGGCATCGTGACAAAGATCAGATTTGCAAAGACATTATGGATAGTCAGATCATTTCGCGGTTTAAGCAGCACGATTTTTCCGGCGGGATCAGAGCGGGTGTCATTGCACTGGATGCCATGGCTCGCGAAGTTCCTTTAGCGGCATCGTCGTCCGCTCCGTCCAGCGGCAATCACGATGCAGTACCACAGCCGGACTACTTCCGACCCCATTCTCCGCAATCAACGCCGGCGTGGTTTCCATGGGCGATGGTGATCCTTATCGGTCTGGCCGTTTTCACGGCCGTGTCATTAGTTCGAAACGGATCGAGCGGTTGGGCCTGGCTGTTCTGGGGGGCCCTGTTTACTTTACTGGGGACCCTGCTGTACGTGCTTGCAACAACCCGAGGCCATCGCCGAAACCGTTTCTTTGGTGGCGGCGGTTTTGGTGGCGGAGGAGGAAGCGGGGGCGGTTTTTCGGGTGGTTCTTTCGGGGGTGGATTCTCAGGTGGTGGTGGTGCGAGCGGTTCGTGGTAATCACAAATGTATTTTCCACTGTGCGTGATTGATCATTACCCCTAAACGACAAGACTCGGGAGTCCTGAAATGGTGTCAGCTTCAAGTCTGTTTACAGATTCCGACCGCGAGCGAGTCAATAACTCCGTGCGGGCTGCGGAGGCTCGAACATCGGCAGAAATTGTTCCTGTCGTTGCGACAGCATCCGGTCGATACGATCGAGCCGAAGATCTTATTGGCCTTTGGCTGGGCGTCTTGTTCATGGTTGTGACCGCAGTATTCTGGCGATCACCTGCTGTCTCAATGGAATCCGGCAGTTGGGATTCTGATCCGTCACTTCGTCAGGCAGGGAAACTGGTAGGAGCGATGCTTGTCGGCTACCTGGCAGGAGTCACTCTGGGCTCGCGGCTGTCATTACTGCGTCGACTGTTCACGCCAGCTCGTCAGATGCACGATGAGGTTCGACAGACAGCTCAAGCTGTTTTCTATGACAAACGTGTTCACCATACACAGTCTGCGGGCGGACTGTTAATTTATGTCTCACTGTTTGAGCACGTTGTGATGATTCTTGCGGATCAGAGTGTGCTTAAGGCCATCGGGCAACCTGTTCTGGACGAACTGTGCAACGCCATGACGCTGAGCCTGCGACAGGATGCTCCGACAGTCGCACTTTGTCAGATCATTGACGCGGCCGGCGAGCAACTTGCCATTGCTCTTCCACGCCAGGCATCTGATATGAACGAGTTGCCTGATGCCCTGGTGACGATCGATTGAGTCAATGTGGAACCTTGCGAAGTGTCGAAATCCCGCAACGTACGAGTGACTTGAACAGCGAGCTTGCAATTGCACACCTTTGTCTCGTCAAATCCTTCGGCCATGGACCTGCGTGGGACAGGAACTGGCGACGCGGCGAGAGTGCTGGGCAACCGGACAGTGGAGTGCCTGGGTGATTTTGATATTTCAGTTTCCGTTTACCGCCTGGCCTCGTTTCTGATCGCATGTGTTTGTGGTAGTCTTCGCCAGACAGAAGGACTGCCACATGAATCCCATTAACTTTGCCTTACGACGGCCTAAATCGGTCATGGTGCTGCTGATCACCGTGATCATGATCGGCTTGAGCGTTATTCGCCCGAATTCCGTCGATACTCTGTTGCGCGAACAGGGGGTTGAACTGCCGCTGAAACGAATGGCGGTGGATATTTTTCCAGCGTTGAATCTTCCCGTGATTTATGTCTGTCAGCCGTACGGTGGAATGGACCCGGCTCAGATGGAAGGGTTGTTGACGAATTACTACGAGTACCACTTCCTTTATATCAACGGCATTCACCATGTGGAAAGCCGCAATGTGCAGGGAACTGCGTTGATGAAACTGCAGTTTCACCCGGGTACGAATATGGCTCAGGCCATGGCCGAGACCATTAACTACGTCAATCGTTCGAGGGCCATGATGCCTCCCGGAACAGTTCCGCCGTTTGTGATGCGGTTCGACACAGGAAGCGTGCCCGTTGGCTACCTCGTGCTGTCCAGCGGCACAAAGACTATTGCTGAAATTCAGGACCAGGCACTTTTCAAAGTGCGCCCCATGTTCTCATCACTGCCCGGTGTTTCTGCGCCTCCTCCATTTGGTGGTTCGGCCCGCAGTATTGTGATTCGCGCCAACCCGGATCGACTGCGTGCCTATGGTCTATCGCCTGATGATGTCATTTCCTCGTTGACCGCAGGAAACACGATTAGTCCCTCGGGCAATATTCACCTCGGAGATCGTTTTCCGGCAGTGCCAACGAACGCGATGATTCGTGACATCAAAGAACTCGGACAGATCCCGCTCAGGACGGGAGAGCAGACAGTCTACATGCGTGATATCGGTACAATCGAAGACGCGGCGGACCTGACGACCGGGTATGCACTTGTGAATGGGCGTCGAGCGGTCTATATCCTGGCAACGAAGCGTGCAGACGCTTCGACAATGAATGTCATCAATGAGATTCGCAACGCACTGCCCAGGATGCAGAAAGAGCTTCCTGATGACATTCAGGTGGCCTTCGAATTTGATCAGTCGCCGTATGTCACGCGTGCCATTGGAAGCCTTGCGACGGAGGGTATCCTTGGGGCAATTCTGACCGGGCTGATGGTCCTGCTGTTTCTGCGGGACTGGCGTAGTGCATTGGTGGTGGTGCTGAATATTCCTCTGGCAATTCTCTCTGCAATCGTCGGGCTGTGGCTGACCGGTCAGACGGTGAATCTGATGACGCTGGGTGGTCTTGCCCTTGCCGTGGGGATTCTGGTTGATGAGGCCACCGTTGAGATTGAAAACATCCATACGCAGTTGGGACGTTCAAAGTCAGTAGGTCACGCTGTGCTCGCGGGAAATCAGCAGACGGCCGTTCCTCGTTTGCTGGCGATGTTGTGCATTCTCGCCGTCTTCATTCCAACATTTTTCATGGAAGGGGCTGCTCGAGAGTTATTCGCGCCACTGTCTCTGGCCGTCGGATTCGCCATGATCAGCTCGTACATTCTGTCGAGTACTTTCGTTCCGATCCTGTGTGTCTGGCTCTTGAAACACCGAGCTGAAAGTCATGCGATTGAAAAACCGGAATCAGCTCTTGTCCGGTTCTATCGAAGACTTGTGGGAATTACAATTGCGACTCGGTGGATCAGTGTTCCTGCTTATGTCGGCGTGTGCGGAGCGTTGTTACTCTGGTCGTCACGGCAGATTGGAACAGAGATTTTCCCAACGATCGATGCGGGTGAGTTTCGACTGCGACTGCGAGCTGCCGATGGGACCCATATTGATGTGACAGAATCGATCACAAAAAAGGTGCTCGACACGGTCGGTGAAGTGGTGGGAAAGGACAAGGTGCGATTGACACTGGGCTATGTGGGGACAGTCCCCGCGTCGTTTCCGATCAACTCCGTCTATCAATTCTCTCGAGGGCCTGAAGAGGCGATTCTGCGTATCGCTCTCAAACCGAACAGTGGAGTCAGCACGGAAACGACAAAGGTAAAACTGCGTGAGACACTGGCTCAGCGGTTTCCTGATGTGCGATTCTCTTTTGAGCCTGCCGATATCGTCAGTGAAGTGATGAGTTTTGGGTCGGCAACACCGATCGAAATCGCGGTGCGAGGCGGTTCTATGGCAGAGAATCGAGATTTTCTGAAACGCGTCCAGCAGTCCTTCTCGAAGATTTCAGCACTGCGCGACGTTCAAGTAGTGCAGGCATTGGATTACCCCACGATTGACGTAAAGATCGATCGTGAAAAAGCGGGACTGGCGGGAGCAACTATGACGCAAGTAAGCCGCTCAGTGCTCGCCGCAACCTCCTCCAGTCGATTTGTGGTTCCGAATTACTGGCCCGATCCAAAGACAGGTGTTGGCTATCAGGTTCAGGTTGAGATTCCTCAACCGGCGATGACTTCGCTCGATGATCTCGGCACAGTTCCAGTACTGCACAGGGCCGACAACAGCCCGTTACTGTTGCGAGACGTGGCACAGATTTCACAGGGAACGATGCCCGGGGAATTTGATCGATACAACATGAAGCGTGAGCTTTCATTAACGGCAAACATCGCTGGTTCAGATCTGGGAAGTGTGGCGGCACAAGTGCTGGCTGCAGTGGACAGTGTTCGCAGGGACGACGATGCCGCCAAAGATGAACTGGACAGGATTGCGGCTTCCGCGACTGTAGCCGGTCAACCAGTTCCTGCGAAAGCGGGTCGCATCACCTATGAACTTCGCGGGCAGATTCCGCCATTGCGCCAGATGATGAGTGGTCTGGGGATTGGCCTCCTGTTGGCATTGGTGGCGATCTTTCTCATGCTGACCGCCAATTACCAGTCGTTTCGTCTGTCACTTGTGACCGTTGCCGCCGCACCCGCAGTCGTGGCAGGTGCCGCACTCATGTTGTGGAGTACTGGATCGACACTTAATATCCAGTCGTTCATTGGTGTCATTATGGGTTTGGGTGTCGCCATGGCGAATGCGATCCTTGTGGTGACATTTGCTGAGCAGCGTCGTCGTAGTGGCGAATCTTCTGGTGCTGCCGCCGAGAATGCCGCAGTGGCTCGACTCCGGCCGATTGTCATGACCAGTTGTGCGATGCTGGCTGGGATGTTGCCCATGGCCATGGGGCTGGGAGAATCCGGCCAGCAGACCGCGCCACTGGGTCGAGCCGTTATGGGTAGTCTGATTGCCGCAACGATTACCACATTATTTGTCCTGCCCGCAGTCTTTGCATTGATTCAGGGTCGACGAACCGTCGTTTCGCCATCTCTGCATCCCCTGGACCTTGAAACAACAGAAGCCTGAAGCTAATGGAGAGGTGAGAGATGCAAATCTCGTGCAGAGTTCCAATCACAGTCGCCTTGTTTGTACTGGCTGTTGGATGCGGTCCGGAGTCGCAAAACACCGACGATTCCAAAACAGTCGACGTTTCCGCAACGGCCCTGCCAAAGGTGTCAGTTTCAAAATCTGTTCGCAAGGCGATTATTCAGAAGTCTGTCCAGCCCGGACAGATCGAAGCCTTCAGCACCACCCCAATTCATGCCAAAGTGGGTGGATTTGTCGATCAATTAAAGGCCGATCTCGGAGATCGAGTGAAGGGCCCTGTTCGAGACTCAGACGGAAAAGTCGTTGCGCCTGGTCAGTTGCTGGCTGTACTTTCGGCTCCAGAACTGGAAGAGGAGTTTCACCAGAAGGAAGCGCTGGTGGAGCAGGTTCGTGCCGAAGTGCAGCAGTCGGACGCCGCCATCAAGGTCGCGATGTCGATGCGGGAATCGGCCAGTGCCGGGGTCGAAGAATGTGTCGCCGGTCAGCAGCGTGCCAATGCGCAGTTTGAGCGATGGAAGTCTGAATACGATCGCATCCAGGTGCTTGCCGATGCAAAGACGGTTACTCCCAAGCTTGCCGAGGAGACGGAGTTGCAGTTCAAGTCGGCACAGGCGGGTCAGGCGGAGGCAGATGCCAAACTGAAGTCTGCAAAGGCCGCTGAAAACGAAGCTGTAGTCGCTATCGAGAAAGCCGATGCTGATCTTCTGGCTGTGAAATCGCACCTGAAAGTGGCCGAAGCCGAACGAGACGGCGTGGCAGCTATGCGCGACTATCTTCAGATTCGCGCCCCATTCGATGGAATCATTACGGACCGTCGTATCGATGCGGGTCACCTTGTCCAGCCCGCACGAAGCAGCGAGGATGTACCGCTTTTCGTACTGATTCAGGCAGAGACTGTTCGGTTGTTTGTTGATGTCCCCGAAGCGGAGGCATCACTGGTTGAGCCCGGAAGCCCGGCGAAAATCGTGGTTCCGGCGATGGGGAATGCTTCTTTCGCAGGAATTGTGGCTCGAACCGGCTGGGCCCTTAAGACAGGAACGAGATCTCTGAAATGCGAGATTGATGTTCCAAACCCGGATGCCAAACTGCGACCTGGAATGTATGCCCAGGTAGAACTGACTGTCGCCGAACGAGCGGATGCGCTGACAGTGCCAAAATCAGCGATCGTGGTGAAAGATGGGCAGTCATTCTGCGTATGCGTAAATAGCGAGAACACGATAGTACGGAGGCCCGTCCAGACAGGAATTCGATCCGCGACGGACGTTGAAATCCTCACAGGGCTGGACGGCACTGAATCCGTGCTGATAGCCAACGCAGCTGCTTTTTCAGACGGTCAGAAGGTGACCGTAGCGACGCCATAGTCTCAGACCGCAAGGCCAAAGCGGAAGATTGTTGTAACGCTGATTCCGATTCTGAGCGATACAGGGATCCTGTCGGACATGATTGGAAAGCTGATATTTAGTGAGATCTCCGGTCGATGCCCAATCGGCAGTACGTAGCCGTTTTTCTGTGGACAAGGATGTCTCAGAGTCAACCGGCTTTATCTGCCGAATGGAGACCAGGGATGGCTCACCTTTCACGCTTTCAATGGCTCGCCGCGACACTTCTGGTCTGCCTGTTGGCAACGGGCTGTCGCAGTGTTCGTATTCTGGGTGCGGCCCCTGCAACACGTCCGGCGAATGACCTGGCGATGCAGTCACAGCAGGTGGAAGCCAGTCGCGCAGACCTGAGAGTTGCGGAGCATCCGTATCAACCTGCGATTCAAACTGTGTCGGCCGAGCAAGCCACAGAGCAAACGATACCAATTGCTCAATCGGGACTATCGGAAGCACAGTCCATAGATCTTCCGACAGCATTGATGCTGACTTCCGGCCGTAATCCGCAGGTTGCCTTTGCTCAGGCCCGCATTGAAGAATCCCGGGCCCAGTTGGATCGAGCTGAGACGCTCTGGTTGCCTTCGTTGCGGGCGGGGGCCAACTACAATAAACACGAAGGCCGAATTCAGGACGTCGCTGGCAACGTGATTGAGACCAGCCGGGGATCAGCTTACGGCGGATTTGGAGCAAGCGCAGTGGGAGCCGGTTCTCCCGCTGTGCCCGGTGTGTTGGCTCAGTTTCATGTGACCGATGCGGTCTTCCAGCCAAGAATTGCTCAGCAAACCATCCGAGCTCGAAATGCCAGTGCCCGCGCGATTGTGAATGACAACTTGCTGACCACAGCACTGACTTACGTTCAGTTGCTTCGCAGCACTCAGGAAAAAGCCGTCGCGCAGGTGGCAGTTGCGCAGGCTGAAGAGTTGGAACGTGTCACCAGAGAATTCGCCGAAGCCGGACAGGGGCTGACGTCTGACCATGATCGGGCGCGCGCAGAACTGGCAATGCGGAAAACAGAACTCCAGCGAGCAGACGAAGGCGTGCAAACTGCATCGGCCAGGCTGGCGCAGCAAGTCCGCTGGGAGTATGCCATTGCTCTGAAGCCAGCGGATGAAACCCTCTTTCCGATTGATATGGTGGATGATGAAATGCCTGCCCAGGGACTTGTGGCAATAGGACTGTCCAATCGTCCGGAAATCGCGGAATCGCGACACTTGATTTGCGAGGCAGTTGAGCGTCTGAATCGGGAACGCTACGCCCCACTGATTCCCAGCGTGCTGCTGGGTGTCAGCTACGGTGGTCTGGCTGGAGGACTTGGTGGTGACCTGAAAAACTCAGGCGACCGCATGGATGCTGATGCCGTTGCTTACTGGGAGCTTCGGCAACTGGGATTTGGTGAAAAAGCCGCTCGTCGCGAAGCCAGTTCCCGAATCAGGCAGACCCGCATGAAACAAGTTGCTCTGATGGATCAGGTGGCTCGTGAGATTGTGGAATCGCATGCACAGGTCCAGTCACGTTCGCAGCAAATTACGACCGCTCATGAAGCCGTCAATGCGGCGCAGGATTCCTTCTGACGAAATTGGGAGCGGATTGAAAATGGTCAGGGATTGCCAATTGAGGTGCTTCAGGCAATTCAGGCATTGACCAACGCTCAGAAGGAATACACGCGAACGGTGGCCGACTATAATGCGGCCCAGTTTACGTTGCATCGAGCCCTCGGCTGGCCGATTGATGGCTCCACCGCCGTTGCGGTGGCCGATAAGCCCTGAAATGGCTGCTTCGAAACACACGGCCTTAACCTTGGATCCTGTGTCTCGGGCTGCATTTCGGATGCATTGCGGCAATCGAGGGCTGTCTGGTGGACAATCTGCGTAAACGTCCACAAAATGCGGGTCTGACGGAAACTCCCCGAGTCCAGCTTTTGCCCTCGGGGACAGTTCTGACGAATTCGCATTCGGGATAAAGAACCATCAGGCCACTTTAACCACGCCTTTTATTGCCCAGGAGCAGATTTCAAGATGTCTCAGCCGGGAAATCAGAGTATCCAGAGCACGCTCAGGGAAACTCGCACCTTTGCGCCACCAGCCACCTTTTCCGCCAAAGCGAATATCAGCAGCGAGCAGCAGTATGAAGCGATGTGGAATCGGGCGAAGGATGATCCGTCGGGCTTTTGGGGCGAGATGGCCGGCAACCTTGCATGGTTCCGGAAATGGGACACAGTGATGCAGGGCCATATGCCCGATACCGAATGGTTTGTCGGCGGCAAGATCAATGCCTGCTACAACTGTGTCGATCGGCATCTCGACGGTCCTTCCTGTAATAAAGCCGCCATCATCTGGGAAGGAGAACCGGGCGATACTCGAGTACTTCGCTATCAGGACCTGCATCGCGAAGTTTGCAAGTTTGCCAACGTTTTAAAGAAACTTGGTGTGCAGACTGGTGACCGCGTGACCCTGTACATGCCGATGATCCCGGAGCTGGCGATTGCGATGCTGGCCTGTGCTCGTATTGGCGCTGTCCACTCGATCATCTTTGGTGGCTTTAGTGCTGATGCTGTCGCCGATCGCAACAACGACGCACAGTCGCGAGTTGTTGTGACGGCTGACGGTGGTTGGCGACGTGGCAAAGAAGTGCCTCTGAAGGCTGCTGTCGATGCGAGCATGGACAAGTCTCCTTCGGTGGAGAAAGTGGTTGTTGTCCGAAGAACCGGCGGCGATGTGGATATGGTGCCGGACCGAGATTTCTGGTGGCACGAACTCATGGAAGGCATGTCGGCCGATTGTGACGCCGTACCGCTCGACAGCGAACATCCGTTGTTCATCCTCTACACATCAGGTTCCACAGGTAAGCCGAAAGGTGTGATGCACACAACCGGCGGATACCTGCTGGGTACCACGATGACGACAAAATGGGTCTTTGACCTGAAGGAAGATGACACATACTGGTGTACCGCCGACATCGGCTGGGTTACCGGGCACAGTTATATTTGTTACGGCCCTCTCTCCAATGGAGCGACCGTTGTGATGTACGAAGGAGCTCCGAACTGGCCAGATGAAGGTCGGTTCTGGGAGATGATCGAAAAATACAAGGTCAGCATTTTCTACACGGCCCCGACCGCCATTCGCGCGTTTATCAAATGGGGCAATCAGTGGCCGGAAAAATATGACCTGTCGAGCCTGCGACTGCTGGGTTCAGTGGGTGAGCCAATCAATCCGGAAGCCTGGATGTGGTATCACAAGATCATCGGACAGGAGCGCTGCCCCATCGTGGACACCTGGTGGCAGACGGAAACCGGGGCGATCATGATCAGCCCACTGCCAGGTATCACTGCAACCAAGCCCGGCAGTTGTGCGCGACCGTTGCCCGGAGTTGTACCGGACATTGTCACTCGTGACGGCGTGAGTTTGGGGCCGAATGAAGGCGGTCTGCTGGTCATGCGCCAGTCGTGGCCTTCGATGCTGCGAACGCTGTACGGAGATCACGACCGATTCCGGAAGACTTACTTTCAGGACATCCCAGGCTGCTATTTTGCTGGCGATGGGGCTCGTCACGATGAAGACGGTTATATCTGGGTGATGGGACGTGTCGATGATGTGCTGAACGTGTCCGGGCATCGTTTAAGCACTATGGAAGTGGAAAGTGCTCTCGTTTCACACTCCAAAGTTGCAGAAGCTGCGGTTGTTGGGTTCCCTCACGAAATCAAGGGAGAAGGCATTTGCTGTTTTGTATCGCTGAAGAACGGCGAAGGCGATGATGCTTTAAAGAAAGAGCTGATCAATCACGTGCGGCAGCATATTGGTGCTTTGGCAACTCCGGACAAGATCCAGTTTGCTGCGGCTTTGCCGAAGACTCGCAGTGGAAAGATTATGCGTCGCCTGCTGAGAGACATCGCAGCGGGTCGTGAATCGGTTCAGGACACTTCGACGCTGGAAGATCTGAACGTGCTGGCAAAGCTGCGCGAGGATGACGAGTAGGCAGTTCTGTCCTCAGATCGGCCTACTCAATTGTTGATGAACAATGCCGCCCACGGCATTTCTTCGCGGGACACAGCTGAGCAACGTTGAGAGTGCTTAAACAAGTTCGGGCATCGGCGTGGTTTTCTCCAACAGGTACTGCGGTCGGCCGCTCAGGTCGTGCAATTTGGTAGCCTCGGGGTCAATCCCCAGATGGCGGTACAGAGTTGCCAGGACTTCGCTGAAGTGCACTGGGCGTTCAGCGATTTCAGCACCCAGACGATCGGTCGCTCCGATAACCTGACCGGTGCGGAATCCACCGCCCGCGAGTAAACCGCCGCCAACTTGTGGCCAATGGTCTCGCCCGGCGTCCGGATTGATCCGTGGAGTTCGACCGAATTCGCCCCAGGCAATGACCGCGACGTCTTTATCCATGCCCCGCTGATACAGATCTTCAATCAAGGCCGACAAGCCCTGGTCGAATTGCGGCAAATGCGTGTTCTTCATGCCGTTAAAGTTGTCGCTGTGAAAATCCCAGCGTCCAAAGTTCAGCGTAACGACTCGAGAGCCGGCCTCGACCAGTCGGCGAGCCATCAGGAAGTGTTCAAGGTTTCGAGGAGCCCCGTCACCAAATCGATTTGCGTCGCCCCTGCCGTAACGTTCTCGAACGGATTCCGGTTCCTTCGAAATATCCAGTGCTTCCACCAATGCACTGTCAGTAAGGATGTTGAAGGCCTGTTGTGACAAAGCATCAAGTCCCTCCAATGTCCCGCTATTGTCCATGTCGCGGCGGAGTCGATCGATGCTTGTCAACAGTGTCTTTCGATCGTTCAGGCGATCACTGCTGATGCCTTCCAGTTTCATGTCCGCGCTGGCGGGGCCGGATGGACGAAAGGCGGCATTGGCGACTCCCAGGAATCCTGGCAGTCCCGGTGAACCATACGGAGGATGTCCTGCATCTGGTGACAATCCGACAAACGGAGGCACGGCCTTATTTGTTGCTCCAAGTAGCTTTGATGTGACAGACCCCACAGCAGGCCATCCGCCTGCCGGCTGATTTCTTTTGGATCGTCCTGTGTAGCAGATGAAGGAATCGTGGTCGCCATCGGGAGAACCAAAAACACTTCGCAAGGGCACGCACTTATCCATGATCGCGGCCATGCGAGGCATGTGTTCGCAGATCTCAATGCCGGAAACGTTCGTCGGAATCGGTTTGAACTCACCGCGAATTTCCGAAGGGGCATCCATCTTCAGGTCGTACATGTCCTGATGACCCGGCGCGCCGCACATATAGATCATAATGACGGCTTTGTGCGACTTGCGAATACCGGCGAGTTGCTCAGCTCGAAGTAATTGGGGCAGCGTGAGTCCCCCGAGCGTTAACGCTCCTAGGCGAAGTGTGTCGCGACGGGTGATCCCATCGCAGAGCGTGCTTTGACCGTGACCGAGAATTGAGAGCATGAGCAGGGTCTCTCAGAGGAATAGGAGGGATTCAGGCAGGTTTCTGATAATTGCAGATCAGGAAGGCTACCACAAAGATCGACAAGTCGGAACCAGATTCTGTGTCGACACGGCCATTGAAAGCACTTTTTCAGTCAAGGCAGGGACTTCCAATCGGAAAAAGTGGCCGCCTGGCCGACGCGATCTCCTTCGTTGTTCACGAGATTCCAGATGATTGCCTGTTCGATCAGAAATCGCTTTCCGGTACCGCTGATTCGGACGCCGCGATAGTCATCGACAAATCCATCCCGAGCTGCACGCATCATAAGCTGAGCTCGCTCGTCGCGGTGCATCGGTTCGGCGGTCAGGCGTGATGGCATCAAAGTCAGCGTGGGAATGTCCATCTCCCACAGGGTCAGGGCGATGCGGTTGCCGTAGTTCAATACAGGGTCGGCCTGAGCTGCATGCGAGACAACCACGAACGGGGCTTCGAAAATCAGACGAGCGTCTTCCGTTGCGTCGCCAGTTCGTTCGATCAATTCTCGTCCCAAAAACCGATGGAACGAGTTGAGCATAATCTGAGTGTGTTCCACCCAGCTGTTTTCTAGCCACGGTTTATCGACCGACATGGGAAACGACTTCATTTTGCACCGTGGAAGAACTACTCGGATTTCTCTTCGACCGGGGTTTCGCCAGCAGTTTCAGGTTTCTCTCGTGGCGGAGCTGGCCCGAGATACTGATAAAACTGGCACTCCAATCGACCATTGTAAAGCTTTCGGCGGCGAGGCGCTCGGCGACCGAAGTGCTTTTCAAACCACTGATTCGAAGTGATCACATACACTCCCCATGTCGGCAGCGATTCGCAAACTCGACCGAGTTCTCTGTAGACGGCTTCCACTTCCTTCGGATCACCCATGCGTTCGCCGTAGGGAGGATTACAGACAATGACACCGTACTCGCGATTGGATTTCAGCTCGCTGATCTCCTGGATGCGAAATTGGATGTCGCCACTGACACCTGCTTCTGACGCACTGCGTTCGCAAAGTCGCATGGCTGCCGGGTCGTGATCGAAGCCAAAAATAGGTTCAGGCATTCGAGGCAAACGAAGTTCCTTGGCTTCGTTGCGAACTTCCTTCCACATCTTGCGATCCATCCACGGCCAGTCTTCGGCAAGAAACGATCGACTGGAGCCGGGAGCAATATTTCGGCCGATCAAAGCGGCTTCGATCGCCAACGTTCCGCTTCCGCAAAACGGATCCACAAATTGACGTTCGCGGTTCCAGTAACTGAGCTGAATCAACCCGGCCGCCATTGTTTCTCGCAACGGAGCCGGTCCAGCGTATTCGCGGTACCCACGTTTGTGCAGCCCTTCCCCGGACGTGTCGATCGTCAGTGTTGCCACGTCTCGCAATAGCGAAACTTCGATTGGGAACTCGGCTCCGGTCTCTTCGAAACGAAAGCGATTGTATTTCTTCTTCAGACTCTCAACGATCGCCTTCTTCACTGCACCCTGAACGGCCGGGACTGCGTGCAGCCGCGATTGCACGCTTCGGCCGGAGACAGGAAACTTAGCATCCACTGGAATGTAATCACTCCAGGGAAGATCGACGGTCTTGTCAAACAAAGCACCGAAATCCGGGGCAAGGAATTCACCGACTTTTATCAATAATCGATCTGCCGAGCGCAGCCACATGTTGCACCGAGCAATGTCGCGTTCATCCCCTGCGAAATGCACTTTTCCGTCCAGCACTCGCAACTCAGTGTACCCAAGTTTTTCGAGTTCCCGCGATACGACAGATTCCAGACCAAAAGTTGTGGTCGCAATAAGTTCAAAGCGAGGCATTGATGAATCGACAGTCAGGAAAGTGGAATCGAGGGACATGAAAACTGAAGCGGCTCAGCATCAATCAGAAGTGGAGCCCAAAATCTGCCGGGGAGATTGCGAGTTCGAGTCGTATTGTCAAAGAATTCCATAAGAACACTGGACCGAACTGTTCGGTTCGCGAATTGAACGGTCGTCGTGGTGCCATGTCAATCAATGTCTGCGTCTGTTACTGTTGATTGGTAGGATTGGCAAAGCCGTTTCGTCTTTGAGGCGCGTCAGATTGGCATCAGCGAAACAAAGGGCCACAGTTCCAACCTCGTTCCTGAATGGCTATGTTCCCGTCCATCCTGATAAAACATGGACTTCGACAGTTCCCTGAACCGAAACCCTGATGGGTGTTTCGGCGGTGGGACCGAAGTTTCTATGGCTCTGCATACGTTTCAAGACACACAGGTGCGTTCCTTGTCTCAGCATATTTTGTTCTTCGATATAGATGGCACAATGCTCAGCACTGGTGGAGCTGGGCAGAGAGCGATGGAATTGGCTCTGGTTGAGGAGTTCAGGATCCGTTTTCCGTTTGAAGATGTTTTGACTGCCGGCCGAACAGATTGTGGAATCGCCGATGAAATTTTCGCGAAGTATCGGCTCGAGGATTCACTGGCTGAGCGACTGCGGTTTATGAACAGCTACCTTGATCGACTGCCGGACTGCCTGAAGACACTGCCTGGAGCGTTGCTGCCTGGTGTGCGAGAATTGCTCGAGCATCTGCATCATCATTCGGACGTCCATTTGAGTCTGCTCACCGGTAACTATGCAGAGGGCGCGTGGATTAAGCTGCGGCATTTTGGAATTGATCATTTCTTTCTGTCCGGCGGCTATGGTGACGATCATCCGCACCGTGACGATGTCGCAAAGCTGGCATTGGGAAATGTTCGCAGCTATCTGCAGCGGCCCGTGGATGGATCTGACGCCTGTGTCATTGGTGACACTCCTGCCGATATCCGCTGCGCGCGGGCGATCAACGCTCGGGCCGTGGCAGTCGCAACGGGTGTTTATTCGCGCGATCAACTGAGCCCTCATGATCCGGATCATCTTTTCGATGATCTCCGTCAGACAGACGAAGTTGTTCGACGACTTCTGCAGAAACTGGTTTGATTGACTGTCTGATCGCCGACGTGGAATGATTTGACGCTAATCGCTGGATGTGTACCAATTCACATAATGGATATAGAGAAAAACACGCTCGATTCGCCCTGCCTTGCTGTCGAGGAGAATTCATTGACGCCCCAGGCGAGCAGTACTTCGAATTCAATACCGACGGCTGTGCTGCGACCAAATCTGCTTTGGAGGCTGCTGCAGGCTCCGTTTTCAGTATTTTGTCGGCTTTGGATTCGACTGCATATTTCCGGTCAGGAGAACATTAATAATACTCGCGGGGGGTTGTTTCTGGTCAATCATCAGAGCTTTCTCGATCCGCTGCTGGTTGCTGTTTTCCTCGGTCGACCGGTTTCGTATCTAGCTCGTGACAGCTTGTTTCGAGTTCCTGTGCTGGGTTGGATTCTACGTAACACACACGTGATACCGATCAGTCGCGAAGCTGCTCGCGGGGGAAGTATTCGAATAGCGATTGAGCGGTTGAATAGTGGATTCCTGGTGGGAATTTTTCCGGAAGGAACTCGCTCGGCTGATGGAGAGGTTCACAAGTTTCGTCCGGGTTTCCTTGCTCTGGTT
Organism: Planctomycetota bacterium; assembly: GCA_031424595.1. Classification (GTDB taxonomy): domain Bacteria; phylum Planctomycetota; class Planctomycetia; order Planctomycetales; family Planctomycetaceae; genus SXXK01. Next base: position 31,034 of record JANPHT010000207.1, on the reverse strand, counting down.
CGACGTTCGCAGCAGCCGATCTATCCGGTGGGTGTTATTGGCGCGAATCAAGTCATGCCGCGCGGGGCCTGGTGGATTCGGCCCGGACGAATTGATGTCGTGTTTGGAAAGCCATTCTCTGACGAGGACCTTAAACGGTTTCAGGAAGATGGTGACGATGCGGCTTTATGTGAGTTAGCTCGCAGTTGTGTGGCCGAATGCACCGCGAAGGCGGCAGCCCGTTTGAAGTAGAGCCTTGAGAGACTTTCATTTCGGCTTGCCGGCTAAGGATCAATCTTGACAAGGCAAAGTCCGCTGCCGGTCCAGAGGTTATCAATATCGGTTTCGGTCCAGATCTCCGGTTCGAATTGAGAGGGATCGCCAATCAGGTAGCGGTCTCCAACAAGGCCGAATAAGACCGTTGAATGCTTGATGCCGGGGATCCAGCCATTCAATTCCCGATACATTGGCTCGCGAGCATCGACTTCATCGCTGAGTTCGCAGCAAAGTAAGGCCGCGTACTCCGCAGTGACCTTACTCAGTTCATCGCGGCTGCATTCAAAGAACTCCGCGCGATACCCGGAACCACGAAGTCGAACTGCCAGACCGTGGTAAATCCCGAGCCAGGTGGTTCCTTCTTTGGTAAGGCATAAGGACGCCATTTCGGCTTCCGTGGTATCGATTCCCACCGTGCCAAGAATTGTCGCCAATGCTGCGGCCGAGCACGTATAGGGCGTTGTCTGGCGGCAGATGCGGAATGGAATTGTGGGGCGAGCGTCGATCCAACTGTCTTCACATTCAGGTGGTTTGCCGGGGATCACATAGACCATCGACCAGATCGCACCGGCAAGGAGCAAAATCTGAACCGGTAGCCGACGCAGAATACTCTGGGACTGGGCTCGCACCCAAAGGACCCCGGCAAGTGCTCCAAGGATCAGGGGAAACCAATTAGACAACACGATTACTGACGAAAGGGGGATCCATTTTACTATCCAAAGTTGTCCCCAGACCAGTCGAACGTAGACGCCTACGGATAGGACGAGTATGACAGCGAGCCCGTCGAGGACGACTCCCGGAGCTTTTCTGAAAACTGCACGGACCGCAAAAAAGATCGCCATCGACAGCAGTGCCATGACAATCATCGCGATCGTAAGATCTTCCATCGATAGTAAATCCTGCAGAGAACGCATTTTGGGCGAGCGATGGAGGTAGTTTAACAAGTGCGGACGAGTGTGACACACTGCCGGATTTGCACACCGAGGCGCTCTGGATCGCACAGTTGGCGGGGCCGACTTTCGTGGTTTGATGCCCAAAGCGACTATCGCATACCGGCGCGAGGTTTGCGGTTGCAAAAATGGGGCAACGCGCTTTCGGGCAATTTTCTACACCACACATGTCAAAGGACAATCCCATGCCTTCGATCAGTCGGTCAGCAAAAGTTTCGTCAGTTCTGGTGCTCATTGCCGGAATTTGTCTTGTCCTTCTATTCTCATTCTCCCGTTCGTTGGGTGTCAGAAGTGTCTGGGCCGGTCAGGATGAAAAGCCTGTTGTTGACAGGAAGCCCAAAACCGACGAAGGCTCGGCAGACAAAAAGGACGAGCCGGCAGCGTTGGAGCGGTTTATGCGTCAAAAGTTGCAAGCTTCCAATTTGATCCTGGAGGGACTCTGCACAGAGGATCTGAAGCTGGTTGCTGATGGTTCCCGCACGCTGATGAAAATGAGCAGTGAAGAAAAATGGCGAGTCTCCAACGATATAATGTATCGCAGGTACAGCACAGAGTTTATTCATGCAGTCGAGGAACTTCAGAAGGAGGCGGAAGACAACGATATGGATGGCACTTCAATGGCTTGGGTCAACGTCACCATGAAATGTCTGAAGTGCCACGAATGGGTGCGGAACTCAGTGCTGGCCGATTCGCAGAAATAGATTCAAAACCAGCGGACTCTTTGTAATTCTTGCCCACATGCTGAATGGCAAGGAAGTGTTTGTGAAGCGAGCTCAGTCTGAAACAGGTGCCATTATGCGCGGCTGTGGGTAACTTAATCTCGCGTCACTGCTTCAGGCATGAGAAGTGCATTTGCTGAAGACGTGACATGTTGGTTAAGAAAACCATCGTTGTTCACCCTCGCGCCGGATTTGAATTTCGGATCTGTCACACTTCTGATCGGAGTCATCTTTATGTTACGTCTTTCGCCTGTTGCTGGGCTCCAATCGGGGGTTGTGGCATTGATGATTTGTTCGGCCATCATTGTTATTACAGAGCCATCGGGGGTCCGCACGTCTGCTGCGGACCAGGACGAAATAGCCGCGCCGCCTGAGAAGAGTGTGATGGAGAAGTTCATGGTGCGTAAGCTGGCAGCAGCTCAGCGGGCATTGGAAGGCGTGGCTCGTGAAGACTTCGATTTGATCAGGAAACTGACGGTTGAAATGATTGATCTCAGTCGACACGAAGCGTGGGAAGAAATGGCGAGTGCGCGGTTCGTCCAGGATACCGCCGATTTCGTGACGGCTGCGGAATTCCTCGATCGCATGGCGGAGGCGAAAGATGCTGAAGGTACAGCGCTTGGCTTTATGCGGTTGACAATGACGTGCACTAATTGCCACGCGCATGTGAGAGCATCCAGTGTCGCACGACTTGACGATGCTGTAAAACCGTCCGATTTTAATTCGATCGTTGCCGAATTGCGGCCATAGCATCGGCGCTTTCCGGGATTCGTTGATGTGTTCGCTAACTGAGTCACCAATGAACATGGTCGATTTTGTTGAAGTCAGGAGGACAATCCCGCATTGTTCATCAACAGAAGTTGATCTGCCATGATTCTTTATGTGGAATCCGCCTCCCCGTCAACTGCGCGAGACCAGCGTTCAGATTACGACATCCAGCTGGCCATCTGGCTTGAACGTCGCCTGCAAAGTGAAATGCAATTGGCTGTGAGAGTTCATGTGTCTAAAGAACAGGTGCAACTATTCGGGCAAGTGGGCTCCTGGTATCTGAAGCAACAGGCTCAGGAACTCGTTCGAGAAGCCGCTCCAGAATACCGGATTCGGAATGAGATTCGAGTCGTGGAATGCGGCATTTGATGATCGGTGTTTGGGAAGGAATGTGTGGATCGGCTCTGCAAGTCTCTGCCGTTGGGTTCTTGTGTCTCCTGAGGCTTTCCGGCTCAGCCAGCCATTTGTTACACTTGGTGGAGCGGAGTGGTGGTCGAGACGATATTCATACGCGACTTAAGCGGAGTTCCCAAATGGTGCGAGCGATCATTTTGCTGGTGGTTTTGGGGATCGCAAACGACGCGTTGGCGGATGTGACGAAAGACGCTGCGGCGATTCTTGATACTGCCCATGTGACCGGCGGATTTGTCGTGCATCTTGGGGCCAGTGACGGTGAACTCACGGCAGCACTTCAGACCAGCAAAGCTATCCAGGTGCAGGGACTGGTGAATGATGCCGCGACGCTTGAAGCGGCTCGGAAGGCAGTGCATGCTGCGGATAAGTATGGCGATGTTGCGGTGGTACAGTTTGCGGGATCAGAACTGCCGTACATTGACAATCTCGTCAACCTGATTGTGGTTGAAGATCAGGGCGCGGTTTCGGATGACGAAGTCCTGCGAGTGCTCGTGCCGAACGGAGTCGTCTTGAAGAAAGACGCCAGCGGACATTGGGCGAAGACTGTGAAGCCTCGACCGGATAACATCGACGAATGGTCGCACTATCTGCATGACGCGAGCGGAAATGCGGTGGCTCACGATGATGTCGTGAATTCGCCGAGGCATCTGCAATGGGTTGGAAGTCCTCGTTGGTCGAGACATCATGACCGCATGGCCAGCATGAGTGCTCTCGTGTCAACTAACGGCCGAATGTTTTACATCATGGACGAAGGCAGCCGCATCTCCGTGCAGTTGCCGTCGAAGTGGAAACTGATCGCTCGCGATGCCTTCAACGGTACGATTCTCTGGAAGCGAGACATCGTCGATTGGCAAAATCAGCTTTGGCCCCTGAAAAGTGGACCGACTCAGTTGTCGCGACGACTGGTTTCAACCGACAACGAGGTTTACACAACGCTCGGCTTTAATTCGCCGACGGTGGCCATCGATGCGGCGACGGGCAAGGAGCTGCGAACCTACGAAGGTACTGATGCGACGGAAGAAATCATCCACACGAACGGCATGCTGTTCTTCGTCGTCCGCAAAGGTAAAGCCGAATTGGCAGATTACGCGCCGGCCAATGGGCGGGTCGGTGATCAGGCGAAGGTGAATCAGGAGTTTTTCTGGAACGAAGAGCCTCGCGTTGTGATGGCGTTTGAAGCTTCTACAGGCAGGCCATTGTGGGCCAGGCAAACCGGGATCGCTCCACTGACTCTGTCCGCCGATGCAACCAACGTCTATTTCCATGACGGCGAAAGCCTGAATGCCTTGAATCAGAAGACCGGAGAACTCGCTTGGACAACGGAGCCGGTGACACGGCGAAAGCAGTTCACGTTCAACTTTGGTCCGCGACTTGTGGTCCACAAGGACCTAATTCTGTACGCAGGTGGCGACGGAAAAATGATCAGCGTTGATACAGGAAGTGGCAAACAACTTTGGGAAGCCGAGCATCCGAATTCCGGTTACCAGTCGCCTCAGGACCTGATGGTGGTCGATGGTCTGGTCTGGTGTGCGCCAACGACGTCGGGTAAAGACACGGGCGTGTTCACAGGTCGTGATCCGCGGTCGGGCGAAGTGAAAAAGTCGTTCGCGCCGGACATTGATACGTACTGGTTCCATCATCGTTGCTACATCGCAAAGGCCACAGATAATTTCCTGATTCCATCTCGCACAGGGGTTGAATTCGTCGATCTTAAGAATGAACACTGGGACATCCATCATTGGGTTCGTGGCGGGTGTTTGTACGGCGTCATGCCCTGCAACGGACTGACTTACACGCCGCCTCACAATTGTGCGTGCTATCCGGAAGCCAAGCTGTTCGGGTTCAATGCACTGGCTCCGATGGCGAAAACTCGGCCGATTCCCGGCAAGGTGCCGGAAGAAGGGCGTCTGGAAACCGGGCCAGCATTTGGAACTCCTTTTGCTGCCAACGTGGAGTTCGATGGCAAGGACGACTGGCCAACGTTTCGACACGATCAAAACCGCAGCGGCACGTCGAAGCAGGACATCGACGCCAAAGTGGAGACTCAGTGGACGACAGACCTTGGCGGCCGCTTAACATCGCCGGTAATCGCCAGGGGATTGGTCTATGTCGCTCGGATCGATGCTCATACGCTGCACGCGCTGGATCAGAATTCGGGGACAACGGCGTGGACGTACACCGGGGGGGCTCGTATTGATTCACCGCCGACGGTGGAACGCGGCCGAGTTGTCTTTGGTTGTGCAGACGGCTCTGTCTACTGCCTCAAGGCTGACAACGGCCAGTTGATCTGGCGTTATCGTGTTGCTCCGCTCGATCGTCGAGCGATGGCGTTTGAACAATTGGAATCGCTTTGGCCGGTGCATGGCAGTGTGCTGATCAGGAACAACGTGGTCTGGGCCGTTGCTGGCCGTTCAAATTTTCTCGATGGCGGATTGCGACTTGTGAGACTGGACCTGGAATCCGGAAAGCAACTTTCCGAAACCATCATGGATGAAACGAATCCCGAGACCGGCAACAACATGCAGGAAAAGCTTCAGGTCCTGCAAATGCCTGTAGGTCTGCCTGATATTCTGAGTGCCGATGACAAGTTCGTTTACATGCGATCGCAGAAGTTTGATCTGGAGGGCAATCGCCTGGAGATCGGACCAGTGTCAGGCGATTTTGTGAAGCAGGGATCGGCTCAGAAGGGCGAAGGCGTGCACTTGTTCGCTCCTATGGGATTTCTGGATGACAGCTGGTTCCATCGTTCGTACTGGGTGCTCGGACGCAGCTTTGCCGGCGGACATGGCGGCTATTATCAAGCGGGTCGATTCGCTCCTTCGGGCGACATCATGGTGAATGGTGGCGGCTATGTTTTCGGCTACGGTCGCAAGCCCGAGTATTTCCGCTGGACGACCACGATGGAACGCCAACTGTATGCCGCGACGCCGGAAGCTCCGGAGATTCCGGAAGGCTTCGGCGCGCAGGGTAAAGCGGGTGGTGCAGCGGCGCCAGCGTCATTCGCACAGTTCCCGAACAGTCCGAGCCTTGATCCATCCCACAAAGCGATTACGGTCGAAGCGTGGATGACGGCAACGAATCCAAATGGAGTGATTGTGGCTCGAGGTGGCCCGGCGGAGGGTTTTGCATTGACGATGGAAACTGGCAAGCCCACGTTTCATGTGAGATCGGAATCGACGCTTTCGACGGTCTCCGGGCCGAAGCGAATTGTTGGTGGCTGGCATCATGTGGTCGGAGTTCTCACGGCCGACAAGGAGATGCGGTTGTATGTCGATGGTGAACGCGTTGGCGAAGGCAACGCGTCCGGTTTGCTGACTAAAGACCCGGCTCAGGGCCTGGAGATCGGAGATGACGTCGGTGGTTCTGTCGGTGAATATGCATCGCCGTTTCCGTTCGTGGGGATCATCGATGAGGTTCGATTGTTCTTCACGGCTGTGGAGGATGCGGCTGTCGCTCAGCGGTTTGCCGACGGTTCCGAACTGTCCGCTGACCCTGCGCTGGTCGTGAGTTTCGATGACGGCACGGCTCGAGATATGTCGGAGTACCGCAACAACGGAACTCTGGTTGGCGGTAAGGTCGTGACGGGCAAGTCCGGCCAGGGAGTTCAATTCACGGCGAAGAACGGTGCGGGTGGCGTCGGGCAGAAAGGAAAGAAGGGTAACAAGGCAAAAGCAAAGGATGCCACAGCTGCGGCACCGGGCGGTTCAGAGCCTCGCAACAGTCTGATCGAACCGAAATGGAAGACGGACGTTCCGATCTACGTTCGAGGTATGGTTTTGGCAGGATTCAATCTGTTCATCGTGGGACCTCCGGACATCATTGACGAAGAGGCGACGTTTCAGAAACTGGCGGAGAAGGACGCGGAAGTTCAGAAACTGCTGATCGCTCAGGATGCCGCCATCGAAGGCAGGCAAGGTGGCAAGCTGGTTGCGGTGAATGCTGAAACCGGTGAGGTCCAGCACACGGTGGAACTCGGCACACTTCCATCGTGGGACGGCTTGGCAGGCGCTCAGGGCAAGCTGTTCCTGACGACACTGGATGGTAAAGTGATGTGTTTTGGGCAGTAGTAAGTTTCCGGTCCACGGAAATCCCGTCGACGGATCGACGTGCGTACGGCAGGACGACACTTTGGTGCTCGGTTCCATCGACTTCCGGATCACATCCGCAGAGATTTATTCCCGAGTTGATTTCAGCGACAGCATTGAAAATGAGACGGGCGGTGAACCATGACGGGTTCTGATTTCTTTCATGAGCGGATCGGTTGCAGCAGCCGGTGTTTGTCTGGCCGCTGTGGGCGCGGACATGCGGCTGGCCGTCACCCGCGGTTAGCGACTTGCGGCTCACAATCGCGCCACAGCTCAGTGATGAAACGTGGTTTGCAGTTCGCCGTGGCGCTGTTTGTTTGCACGGCAGTGGCAGTGGCCTGCAATATTCCGGTGTTTCGATTTGCTCTGGAACGCTGGAAGCCGGATTCGTGTGAAGTGATCGTCTTCCATGATCAGCCGTTGACGACAGACGATGAAGCTGTCATTGCCGAGCTTGAAACAGCGTCCCTGGCCAAAGGCGGCGTGTCGAATCTGAACATCATTCGCTGTGACTTGCGAACAAGCGAAGACCAGGAACTTGACAGTCTTTGGCTGACGACAAAAGAAAAAGCGTCCGCTCAGCTTCCGTTTGTTGTCGCGAGATCGCTTAAGGGCCAGAACAAGACAATCAATCACTGGCATGGAACACTGCCGCAGTTGAAGTCAACCGGAATGCTGGCATCGCCGGCACGAATGGAGCTGACAAAGCGACTGCAGAATAGCGATGCGATTGTCTGGTTAGTGCTGAAGTCTTCTTCTGACGATGCACAGAATAAGACAGTCGTTGAACTGCTGAGGAAGCAGTGCAAAGAACTTCCGAACAGGGTCGAACTGCCGGAAGGTATCGGCTTGCCGGGTTCCGAATTGTTTTCCGAAATGCCGTTGCTGATCCAGTTTTCCGTGCTGGAGATTGATCGTAGCGATCCAAAAGAGCAGTATCTTGTTCAGCAGCTTTCTGGTTTCCAGTCACAAGCCGTTGCCGCCGATGAACCGCTGGTCGTTCCCATTTTTGGACGCGGCCGAGCCTTGGAAGTCATTCCTGCTTCGCAACTGAATGAAGACCTTGTGTTTGAACTCACTGAGTTCCTCTGCGGTGCCTGTTCGTGCCAGGTGAAAGAACAGAACCCCGGTTTTGATCTGTTGCTGTCGACGAATTGGAACGTAGCGTTATTCGGAGAAGATGCTGAAGGCCCGCCACCCGGGGCGGCAGCGGGAAACGGGCAGAAGAAGACTGCTGAGTTGGTGCCCATTCCGTCAGGTCGCAAAAAGCAAAGCTTGCCAAAGTGAATTCGCTATGAACCGCGTTTCTGTCGTCATGATTGCATCGCTCGCGGCCCTAGTGGCGCTGTTTTACCTGCTGCGAGATGCCGAAAAATCTGTGTCATTACGCAGTACGGCGACATCATCGAGCGAGAATCCTGGCGGGCAGCTACATGCACTGGTCCTTTATTGTGCGGCCAGCAATCGAGCGGTGATTGAGGCGATTCGGACGGATTACGAAAAGGAATTCGCTCGCACAGTTCAAGTGCAGTACGGTGCATCGCAGACGTTGCTGTCTTCGATTGAAGTCAGCGGCACAGGTGACTTATTCCTGCCGGCCGACGACAGTTTTCTTGAGATGGGAGTCACAAAGAACCTGATCGCCGAGCAGATCCCGATCGCTCAGATGCGAGCGGTTGTTGCTGTGCAGAAAGGAAATCCGAAAGGCATCAGGACGTTCGCGGATTTACTGAAGCCAGGCATCCGACTTGTTCAGGCAAATCCTGATGCCGCTGCGGTGGGAAAGATCACGCGAGAAACGCTTCAGGCCATAGGAAAATGGGATGTTCTGGACAGGGCGACTGTGGCCTATCGAACGACTGTCAACGATGTAGGCAATGATCTGGCGGTTAACGCGGCAGACGCCGGGATTGTCTACGATGCTGTCTTACATTCGTATCCATCGCTGGAGGCGGTGCAGATTCCGGAATTAGTGAACACAGTGGCCAGCGTGGCCATCGGCGTGGTCGCTTCCGCAGAGCATCCTTCGGAAGCCCTGCATTTTGCTCGCTATGTGGCAGCAAATGATCGTGGACTGAAACACTACGCAGAGCACGGATTCCAGGTCGGCAGGGGCGATGTCTGGAGCGATGTTCCGGAGATGTCAATCTTTGCTGGATCCATGCTGCGACCGGCGATCGAAGAGACGATTACAGCATTCGAACAGCGCGAGGGTGTTCGCGTCAGTCGAGTTTATAACGGGTGCGGCATTCTGGTCGCTCAGATGAAAGCCGGACAGCATCCAGATGCCTACTTTGCCTGCGATCGAGAGTTTATGAATCAGGTTCCGGACCTGTTCCCTGCCCCAGTCGACATTTCTGAGAATGAACTGGTGATCCTTGTCCAGAAAGGCAATCCCAGAAACATTGCGGACCTGAACGATCTCGGACGAGACGGCTTGCGAGTCGGGCTCGGACACGAAAAACAGTGTGCCATGGGCTGGCTGACACAGAACACGCTGAAAGAAAGCGGAGTGCAGTCTGAGGTTATGAAGAACGTGACTGTGCAGACGCCTACCGGAGACATGTTGGTGAACCAATTGCTTACGGGTTCGCTCGACGCTGCGGTTGTGTACCTCAGCAACGCCGCTGGAGCCGCAGAAAAGCTGGATGCGGTCAGGATTCAGGGGATTCAGTGTGCAGTGGCTGTTCAGCCGTTTGCTGTTTCAAAGGACACCCAAAATCCTCAGCTGACATTACGGTTTTTCCAGCATCTTTGCTCTGCACAATCGCAGGCCGCATTCGAAGCTCAAGGATTTCGGTGGCAATTTAAGACGAGTTCTGAGGCTTCGAGTGACACCGCGCACTCTGGCCGTTGATGGGATGGAGTTCCAAAGCCGGATAGCGCCCTGTCAAGATAAAGGTCAGGGCGAATTCCCCGGGCAGGCTGCCATTGCAAAACATGACTCCAATTTTGCAGACGGACCTGCGACCGGGTGAGATAGCACTGACTTTACGGATGTTCGGCTGGCACATACGATGAATCGCTGCTTGTCGCTGCCGTTCGTCTGCAGCCGCAAAAAGAATCTCCACCTCCTCTGAAAGGAATGACCTCGATGCGTCGAATTCACTTTGGCTGCGTCATGGCTCTCTTCGCGACCATGACACTCGGCAACAGCAACGGCGTTGCAATCGGAGCCGACGAATATGACTATGACCTGGTTCACTCCTCAGTGAGCTTTAAGGCCCGGCATCTGGATATCAGCTGGATTCATGGCCGTTTCAATGATGTGGGCGGCAAGTTCTCCATCGACCGTGAAGAAGCGGCGAAGTCGTCATTCCAGCTGACAATCAAAGCTGACAGCATCGACACTGCGAATGCTGCACGTGACGAACACCTTCGACAGCCAGACTACTTTGATACAAAGCAGTTCCCGACGATTGAATTCAAGAGCACTGCTGTGAAAGCCATGGAAGGTGGCTACGAAGTCACCGGCGACTTCACAATGCATGGAACGACAAAGACGATTTCCTTTAAACTGATGGGTGGCAAGGAGATGGAGTCTCGCGGCGTGAAGCGAGTTGGCTTTTCTACGGAACTGAAGCTGAAACGCAGTGACTTCAATTTTGATAAGACTCAAATCGGCGCGATCGGCGATGAGGCCATCATTATCATCGACTGTGAAGGGATGCGAAAGTAACGGATGCCGGATCCGTTTCAGTATCTGATATCGCTACTGGCTGCGTTTGGGGCCACTCTTGTTGCAGTCGTCGGGGCTAGATGGATTTTACGGTCTTGGGCCGGGCAACTGGCGAGTGCGATTGGAGTGTTTGCCGTTTCGACAGGTTTGACAGTTGGCTATGGTATTTTGCATTTTGAATGGGACTGGCCGCCGGCGAATGCCATCAACAGATTCCTGACACTTGTCCTGCCCGCGACCGTAGTCATTGAACTGATCTCGGGGCTTGCCGCCATTCCAACCAATCCAGACGCCCGGCATTCTAAAGTTGCCGGTTTGTTTTTGGGTCTGACGATGATTTTGCGAGTCGGAGTCTTTATTTGCATTGGCAGGATTCTATTGCACAATTCGGTTTATCTGGGAGCGTCTCCTGGTGAAAAGGATGCGTGGTCGAATCGGCAGACGTTGATCATCCTGATTGCCGGCGCTGTTGCTCTCGGGGCGGCATGGAGGTTGCTTAGCAGACTCGCAAATCGCGCTGGGTCGGGCAGTGTTGTGGCGAGCCTTTCCATTTCGATCATGGCTGCTGGGCTTGCCATCATGCTGGCGGGATATATCAAAGGCGGTGTTGCGACGTTTCCAATTTCGGCTGCGCTGATAGGAACTATAGCGGTCTCTCCAATGGCCAGGAGGGACCGCTGTGCAACGAACGGTCGATACTTTCACGGACCCATCGGCATCGGCATAGCAGCATTATTCAGTCTGTTATGGATTGGCTGTTTCTTTGGTCAGCTGAGAGCTGTTGATGCGATCGTGATCTTCATGGCTCCATTGCTATGCTGGATTAGCGAGCTTTCTGTTTTTCGCGGAATGAATGGTAGTCGTAAGGTCCTATTGCGACTGATCGCTGTGGCGATCCCTCTCCTGGTAGTGTTGCTGAATGCCAAGCGGTCGTTTGATCAAAAACTAGCTCCGCTAGTGGCTGATGCGGCCCAAGCTTTTGAGAACTCTTTTTAATTAATACATCAATTGCGATAACGCTTCGATTTCAGGCACATTGTTCATGTCTACGATACCTGAAAGACAGTCGCAGCTTTCCGGATCAGGACGTTGCCATGATCGTGAAGGGTATTCCGTGTCGTCGGATTGCCGCCGTCCATTGGTGGGAAGTGACAGTTCGGGCAGTGGCAACGAGAGTTGTCCCATTGGGCCGCAAATCGAAGCTGTGCTGAAGGAAGTCGTTGCTGAATCCGAAGCTCGGTTTCATCGAAATTCTGAACAAACTACTATCGCTGAGTTTTCAACACGAGTTGTCCAGAGGCTGAATTGTCAGGAAGAAAAATGAGTACATCAGAAAACCCATTTGCACACGAAATGCCCGCTGCCATTGCAAACCCGGGGACCTCCTTGCGATGGTGGCCCGCCGCTCTTTGTTTGGTCATGATCGGTGTGCTCAAGCTCAGCATGGTCATTGTGGAAGCTCCGCCAATGGCATTAATCATGGCCGCCTTCATGGGGCCAGCGGCGCTTTGCGGACTGATTATGTTGTGGTGGATGTTTGCCAGCCGTGCCGCCGTGAAAGAAAAAGTTATAGGCGTTCTTGGTGTGTTGAGCTTTGGCGTAGTGACAACATGGCTGCTGCATTTTTCCATGCAGGGCATGAGTACCATCATCTATCAGATCCCGTGCGGAGTCGGACTGTTTGCCTTAGTGCTTGTGCTGATGGCGAATCGGACGTCGTCACGGCTCCGCACCGCGTTGCTGTTTTCGGCTGTTGGCTTTGGCATCTGGGATTTCGTTCAGTTACACGGAGTCACGGGGAAGTTTGATGCAGAAATGTCCTGGCGATGGTCACCGACTCCGGAAGAAGAATACTTGCGGAGCCTTGCAGAACGAGGTCTCAAATCCGGTGAAGGCGGCGGTGCTGGCTCCGCAGATGCAATTGGTGCGGAAGTTGAAGTCACTCGTACGGCATCTCAGTGGTCAGATTTTCGCGGACCTCAGCGTGACGGCAAACTGCCGGGCGTGACTCTGGATGAGGATTGGAAGGTATCTCCACCGAAGGAAGTCTGGAAGACAAAGATTGGTCCGGGCTGGTCGTCATTTACGGTCGCAGGAAATCGCCTGTTCACTCAGGAACAACGTGGCGGCAACGAGGTTGTGGTCTGCATGAACGCGGACACTGGCAGCGTAATGTGGATTTACGAATATCCCAGTCGATTCTGGGAGTCCGTTGCAGGAGCTGGGCCGCGTGCGACACCAACAATTGGCGACGAAGGCTTATTTACCCTTGGAGCCAACGGGCATGTCTTGTGTCTCAACCCGTTAACAGGTGAAGCTCGCTGGAAAAGGGATCTGCAGGCTGACGCGGGTTGCAAGCCGCCTCAATGGGGATTTTCAGCGTCACCACTTGTGCAGGATGGTCTTGTCATCGTTCACGCAGGGGCAGCCACGGGGGCTGGTGCCGTCGTGGCGTATGACGCAGAGACAGGTGACGTTCGATGGAAGGTTGCTTCAGGAAATCATAGTTATTGTTCGGTCCATGCAGCGTCATTTGATGGCGTGGCGGGTGTGCTGATGGCGACGAATAGTGGTCTCCAGTTTCTGGCTGTGGCGGACGGCAGTACGATCTGGAATCATGAATGGCTCGTTGAAAACTATCGAGCCATTCAGCCATTGGTTATCGGTGATTCAATTCTGATCGGAACCAGTCTTGGCGTGGGGACTCGAAAGATCTCCGTCAAGCATGACGCGGATTCATGGAAGATCACTGAAGACTGGACGACCAAAGATATGAAGCCCGACTTCAACGACTTTGTGGAGCACGATGGATTCCTGTATGGCTTTGATGGCAACATCTTTTCCTGCACGAGTCTCGCGACGGGAAAGCGCCAATGGAAAAAAGGCCGATACGGTAATGGTCAGGTATTGCTGCTTCCGGATGCAGGCCAGCTTTTGGTGATCTCTGAGTCTGGCGAACTGATCCTTGTGAAGGCTGACCCTGCAAAGCATGTTGAAGTGGGTAAGATTGCGGCGATCACAGGAAAAACCTGGAACCATCCAGTGGTTGTGGGCAATCGAGTTTACCTGTGGAACGGCGAAGAAGCAGCTTGTTATGAGCTTGCAACAACGACGCCAGGTCAGGACTAGTGCGGGGACGTTGTCCTGGAGGTGACGGTGCATTCCGAGTCTTGCAGGGTTCGAGGAGAAAGTGCCGGATTTTTTACGGAGCCAGTCGCATGATTGACACCGCTAACTAGTTTTCAGTTCCCATTTTGCACTTGGTTCCAATGCTGGCGCGTCCCGGCTTATGTCAGCAACTTAGGAGCCTCGTCGCCACAACGTAAGCAATTGTGGAGGTTATCTTCATTAAGCAACACGACTCCAGACCAGATGTTTCACCTTAACCAGTGGTCCCAAAACCGGGGTCCACTTCAGTGCCTCCGGACGGCGGCCCCCCCGCCTGTTCACAGCAGGGAAGAAGAAGGCTTTTTCATTCTTGAAGGCGAAATCACGCTCATGGTCGGTGATCGCCTAAAACGTCAGCACCTGCCAGAGACCAGAATAGTCGTCGGTCCAGTGGAGAATAGGTTCTTCTTCCTCCCAGGGATCGATGGAGTCGATGATTTCTGAATCATTTGCGAACTCGGTATTGGAAGTCAGCAGGATCCATGTGGAACTGAAGACGCCTGTCAGGTCGTTGTTTCCGTTTTCAATTCTCATCGCCTGCCAGCCAAGCTTTTCGGCCATCCCTCGTGAGACAGGATTCAGGTCGAGGAAGCGATTGGAAATATGAATGGCCAATATTCCGCCGGGGCGCAGGTGTTGCCGGTAGATTTCGCCGCATTCACTTGTAAGCAGATGCACAGGAATCGCATCACTGCTGAAGGCGTCAATCGCCAGAACGTCGAACTGCTGACTTTGCCCGGACGCGAGTTCACGTTCCATAACGATACGAGCATCGCCAATCATGACTTCGGTCCTCGCTGGTGAATCATTCAGATACGTAAAAAGTTTATCCGAGAGTTTCAGAACATCCGGATTGATTTCGTAGAAACGGAAGTACTCGCCTTTTTCGCCATAGGCCGCCATGGTTCCCGTGCCGAGTCCTACCACACCGACACGAAGCGGATGCTGATCCGTTTCAGCGGCCATTCTGCGAGTAATCCTGACCGCAAGGCCGACGCCGCTTTCGCGACCATAGTATGTCGTGGGTTCATGTTTCCAGAAGTCGTCAATGAACTGAAAGCCGTGCCGAATCTGTCCATGCGTCAAAGAGTTTTTCGGCGGAACAAAGTCTTCATCGTCTTCGCTGGATGCTTCGTACTTGACTCGCAGCACACCGTAGAAGTTTCGCGACATGTGAACGACTGTAGATTCCTCTGACGATTTGTTGTCGGATTCAACGATCTCCGCCAGTCGATTGGCAAGCAGCAGAATCAAAGTGATCGACGGAACCCACAACCAGAAGCCCAGCGATGCTCGGTCAGGTCCGCGAAACCCTACTGACGACCACTCCATCAATAACGCGGCGATGGCTGTGCAGGACAAGGAAACAAGGTGCCAGTCTTCGAGCCACTCCAGCCAATAAAGTCCGCTACAGAGCGTGACAAGAACCATGTAAATTGCTGCTGTCACGTAATATCGCCTCGTCGATTCGTCTGGACGTTGGCTTAACCAGAACAGAAGTGCGGCGATTGCGACTGAGACGACGGGAATGATTGTGAGCGTGAGTCTGATGATCGTGCCCTGATCTTCGATATTCAGAAATGATGACGTCTGCGAAGTTGTCTGATTCATGGCCGTTTTCCCTGCGATCGTCAGCAGTTCGGGAAACTGCCAGCTTCCGTACCAAAACGTCCAGATCGACTGCAGAGATGCAAACAGCAATACGGCCACAAGAAATCCCGCAAAACCGCGTTCGCGAGCGCCGACGATGATTAAACCAATCAGCTGAATGAACACGTAAACTCCGAGCACCACGACTTCGTCTGTATTGCTGATGGAATCGACGATCGGGGCGTAAACAAACCACGTCATAGCCACGACCTGAGCCGTGACGATCGAAGTCCAGATCCAGAATTGAGGCGACGGCGTTCGCAGCCAGACTCGTTGAGCACACCAGGCGAGAAGTGTCATCGTGCAGCAGGCGACGAGGCCTATGTGGTATTCCCAGTAGCCGTGGAACGTGTACGGAGCCACGATGGCCACGAACGCTCCGCCGAGTGCTCCGCCAGCGGATGTGAGCACGTAGAAGAGTGTCAGGTACTTTGGATGCGGTTTGCTGCTGACGAGCTCACCATGGCAGGTCATGCAGCAGGCGAATAACACTGTGGAATAGATTACGATTTGCTTGGTGATGTTGACATCCGCGCCTTCGGAGATGATCCAGCAGGCGACAGGGCCGCAGGCGATCAGAAGCAGGCCCCAGGCTCGGCGATCGTACCACTGCGGGCTGTCGAAACAGATAATAAAGGAAATCAGATAAAGACTCAGCGGAAGCACCCACAAAAAAGGGACAGTCGCAACGTCGATACAGAGTTGATTGGTCGTGGCGAGCAGCATGGCCGAGGGGCAGGCCGACAGTCCCAGCCACAGCAGCATGGAGCCAATTCCGGGTTTGGGGACTCGCCGGTCTGCGTCGAATCCAGCAACGGCCGGACTGTCACTTTGCTGCATCTCCGGAGTAGAGTCGGCACTCGCCTGAGTCTTCCAGAGTCGGACCGCACACCACGCCGCAAGGACCAAGTAGAATCCATAGATAGCTGACCAGGACCAGACTTGCTGTCGCAGAGTCAGCCAGGGTTCAAATGCGAACGGATAACTCAGCAGTGCGAGCAAAGAGCCAATGTTGGACAAGGCGTAAAGTCGGTAAGGCGATTTTCCAGGGGAAGTCCGGCTAAACCATTTTTGCATCAGCGGACCAGTCGAGGAAAGCAGGAAATAGGGTCCCCCGACAGTCGCCAGCAATAACAAAAGAATCTGCAGCAAAGGGCTTTGGTCAGATGTTGGTTTCCAGGAATCAGCCGGCGCGATGGGCAGGAACAGCAGAGAAGCTGCGAGCAGGACCAGATGAGTCGTCACCTGCGTTCGGACTTTGAGTTTTACGCTGATCAAGTGTGCGTACAGATATCCGCCCAACAGCAGGATCTGAAAGAACAGCATACAACTGGTCCAGATTGAAGGGCCTCCACCGAACCAGGGCAGAATAAACCGCCCGATCAAAGGCTGGACCTGAAAAAGCAAGAACGCGCTAACGAAGATGGTAAGTGCGAAGCGAAACATGAGTGCCCTTAAAAATGGATGAAGGCACTTTAGTGTGCTTGGCGATGAAATGAAGCGAGTGGTGGGTTTGATAAGCGGCTGGCTGAGAATCTGCGGAAAACTACTACCCCTGACACTTCCCGAAGCTGGAATCTTCGCCGAACATTCTTCATCCTCGTGTTTCAACAGCAAGGTGCAGCATGAATTCGACACAAACATCGTCTGACGGAAGCGAGTCACGTTTGACTCAACGATTTTTGAACGCCGTGGAATTGGCAGGCAACAAGCTGCCGGACCCTGCATTTCTCTTTGTGCTGGCTCTCCTGATCACGTGGGGTGCCTCGAAGTTTCTGGCACCGATGGCGTTCACGGAGATTGATCCTCGGACCAGCGAACCAATCCGTGTTGTGGATCAAATGAGCGGCAAGGCGATGGTCGATTTTCTTGCCAATATGGTGAAGACGTTTGTGGAGTTTCCGCCGCTGGGTGTTGTACTTGTCGCACTGTTGGGAGTTGGCGTTGCGGAGCACACAGGCTTTATTCAGGCGATGCTGAAAGGTATGTTGAGACTGACTCCGACATTTCTTCTGACACCTATGCTGATTTTGGTGGCTCTCCTGAGCCATTCCGCAGGCGACACTGGCTACGTGTTGATTATCCCTTTAGGGGCCGTCATGTTTTCGGCGGCTGGTCGTCATCCGTTGCTGGGGATCACAGCGGCGTTTGCCGGCGTTTCCGGAGGATTCAGTGCGAACTTCCTTCCGTCGAGTCTGGACCCATTGCTGCAGGGGTTTACTCAGAAGGCCGCTCAGATCATCAATCCGGCGGTGGACGTGAATCCGCTTTGCAATCTTTGGTTCATGACGGCGTCGTGTGTGCTGATTGTCGGGATCGGCTGGTACGTTACGGATCGTATCATCGAGCCTCGACTACGACGTATTCCGATCGATGGGGCGGGTGAAGACGCATCGGGTATGCATCATTTGAGTGCTCATGAAATCAAGGGGCTTTGGGCGGGACTCGCGCTGCTTCTCGCGGGTGTAGTGGCACTGGGTTGGGTTGCATGGCCGTACGATTCGCCGTTTCGAGCGGATGTTGTTGCGACTGGGACCGCTCTGCCTGCCGCAGCATCAGGTTCCGCTCCTGTGCGGGAGACTGCAGTGGTGACAGGACGGTCACTGACCGGCAAAGATGCGCCGATGATGAAAGCCATCGTGCCTTTGATTTTTGTGCTGTTCCTGATTCCCGGGATTGCCTACGGCTATGTCGCAGGAACAGTGACGGGTCATCGTGATGTCGTTCAGGGGATGACCAAGTCGATGGGGACCATCAGCTATTATCTTGTGATGGCCTTCTTTGCCGCTCAATTCACTGCGGCCTTCAGTCATTCCAACATCGGAGTGCTTTTGGCTGTTAAGGGAGCCAATTCCCTGGCGGCCATGAAGATGCCCGGTCAGGTGACGATCATCGGCATCATTCTGTTAACCGCTTTGGTCAATCTGCTGATCGGTTCTGCTTCTGCAAAGTGGGCGTTGTTGAGTCCAATTTTTGTACCAATGCTGATGACACTGGGCTTGTCGCCCGAGTTGACGCAGGCGGCCTACCGAATTGGTGATTCAAGCACCAACATTATTACGCCATTGATGCCCTACTTCCCGCTGGTTGTGGTGTATGCGCAGAAGTATGTGAAGAACACCGGAATCGGGACGATGATCTCGCTGATGTTGCCGTATTCCTTTTCGTTTCTCGTGGGCTGGACGCTGTTGCTGCTCGCGTGGTGGGGACTTGGTTTGCCGCTGGGATTGCAGGCTGGATACACATATTCCGTTGCTCCATGAGCAGTTCAGCGGTGTTTGCCAGGACACTCGCTCGATACGCCAGTGTCGAGTGTTCGTCAGTGCAATGCCGAGTCTGCAAAAAACCGGCGACGACGAGTCAGCAGTTTTTCACTGCTAAAACAATGGTTGAAATCCCAGCAATCGTCTCAGTGTCGAAAGTTGGCCCAAATGGGTGGCAAAATGAGTGGCAAGAATGTGTGCGGCAAGCTGACCCTTGGTTTCCAGGGGAGTCTGCTTCAATAGTTCCACTTCGTGCAGTTCGCTCAATGGTGCTGGATCTGCATTCTTCAGAGCGTCGCCGAGTTTCTGGTATCCATTGTTGATCGTGGACAATAACTCTTCCCTTGTCGGAAGGACTCTCGTATTTGTCCCCGCCGCAGATGCCGGACCATAGGCGACGTGCCAGGTCTTAGGGCACACGAACGGCAAATCCAGTTGCTTGAATCCATAGTCAACAGCGATTGCCAGATGAGCCAGAATCCACCTGGCGGAGTGAAGATCCGGGCTCGGCTGAGCGTCGAGTTGTTCATCGGAGAAGTCTGTAAGAAGTCTTGTCAGATAGGCCCGGTTGAATTCGTTCAGCGTAATGGCATGGTCAAACATAGGAGTGATATTCGCAAGAACAGAGGTTTACGTGGATGCAAACTGGAGTTAACAAGGTCCGGCGAGTCCACAATTCGGAGAGGTCGCAGTCAGCCCGCCCATGATGGTATCGAGACGCAACAGACAAGCAAACAGTAGTCGATTGACTCGGCTGGCGGATCCGCATTTAATTCCGGCTGAGGTCTGGTTCCTGATAATTATCGAATGGTCCTTAATGCCCTACGCCATTGAATGTCATCAGCTGACAAAAACCTGGCCGGGCAGCCCGCCCGTGGAAGCTGTGCGAGGTATTGATCTCCAGATCGAACGCGGAACATGTTTCGGTGTGCTGGGGCCGAACGGTGCTGGTAAGACTACCACCATTGAAATCTGCGAGGGACTTCTGTCGGCGACAAGCGGTGAAGCCATCGTCCTTGGGAAGAACTGGGCGACTCAGGGTGATGAGATCCGGCAGGAGATCGGCATCTCTCTCCAGGAAACACGCCTGTCGGAAAAACTGACGGTTCTCGAAACGCTGACACTGTTTCGCAGTTTTTACCGTTTCGGCATGGAACCGGCCGAAGCAATCGCCAAAGTTTCGCTGCAGGAAAAAGCCAATGCACGCATCAAGGCCTTGTCGGGAGGCCAGCGGCAGCGTGTGGCGGTGGCGACGGCCCTTGTGGGAAATCCACGACTGTTGTTTCTTGATGAACCCACGACGGGTCTGGATCCTCAGTCGCGTCGGGATCTCTGGCGAATCATCACGGAGTTTCGTCAAGGCGGAGGGACGATTCTGTTGACCACTCATTATATGGATGAGGCGGAACGATTGTGTGACCGCGTTGCCATCTTTGATAAGGGCAGAATCCTTGCGATCGATTCGCCACAACAGTTGATCGCGGATCTTGGAGCCGAGCACGTCGTCCTTTTTGCGGTGGATGGAGCGACGGCAGACCTTTGCGAAGACTTTGGAGCGACGTTGCCTGGCGTGATTTCGGCCCGCATCGAAAACGAGCATCGATGTTTGTCTGTTCGTGAACCCCACGTGGCAATTCCCGCGTTATTGAACCTGATTAACGAAAGAAGGTTGAAACTGACTTCGTTGACGACTCGGCAAGCGACTCTGGAAGACGTGTTCGTGCATTACGCCGGTCATGGTCTGAACGACGAAACGACGGGAGTTGTCTGATGAGTGCTTCGTGGAAAATGCATCCGATGACTCAACTGTTTCTCGCACGGTTTCGTGAGTTCATTCGTCAACCGGAGGCCGTGTTCTGGTCTTATGTGTTTCCTCTGGTGATGATGATTGCACTGGGGTTGGCTTTTCGCAGCGAACCGGTGGAAGCGATTTCTATCGTCGTCCGGGACGGTCAGGGGGCTGAACAACTCAAAGACATTCTGAGTGCAAGTAAGAATCTGATCGTGTCGATGGGTGCCGAGTCCGAGTGTCGACGACAGTTACGAGCAGGACAGAGCGAACTCATTGTGGTGTCGAATCCAACAGATGGTATCGTTGGTTACCGATTTGTTTTTGATCCGACTCGTCCAGGAAGCGTTCATGCACGCGATGCGGTGAATGATGTGCTGCAGCGAGCGGCCGGGCGGAAAGATCCGATTGCGACAACCGACCTTGCTGTGACTGAACCTGGCAGTCGTTACATCGATTTTCTGGTTCCTGGTCTTATCGGCATGGGACTCATGGGGGGCGGTGTTTGGGGAGTTGGTTTTGCGATTGTCGATATGCGAATCCGTCAGGTACTGAAGCGATTTCTCGGAACGCCGATGAAGAAGCCGCATTTTGTTGCGGCGATGATGTTTAGTCGCATGGTCTTCATGATTCCGGAGATCATCATTGTTCTGCTTGTCTCTCGTTTTGTCTTCGGAGTGGTCAATCATGGAAGTTACCTGAGTGTGATGCTGCTGATCGGCCTGGGTGCGTTTGAGTTCGCCGGGATTGGACTACTGATCGCCAGCCGCGCGAAAACACTGGAGGCGGTTTCCGGCTTGATGAACCTTGCGATGGTGCCGATGTGGATTGGTTCGGGTATCTTTTTTTCGGCCAAACGGTTCCCCGCCTTTGTTCAGCCAGTGATCGAGTTGCTTCCGCTCACGCCGCTGATCGGCGCGCTGCGTCATGTGATGCAGGAGGGTGCCGGTGTACTTCAGATTTTTCCGGAATTGACTCTGATTACGCTCTGGGGTGCGGTGACGTTTTTTGTGGCGATCAAAATCTTTCGCTGGGAATGAAACTCGGTCGATTTGTCCCAGCTTGGCAAACTTGAAAAATCGATGAAGAACGTAGGAAGCTCCAAGCCTGCACAGATGGGAAAAGCTCGGACATTCATTGATTTCCGTCGTGGATTCACCTCCGATGAGCCACGAGATCGAACTGCGACAGATTGGCCTGCGTCGATCGTTCAGCACTGCAGGTGTTATATTGCCTGCGTTTCGCGGTTTTCAGCCGGCTTCCTGGTTCTGAAGTGTCGGCAGGTCGTCCTGAAACAGGTCTCTTTCCGGGGAATTTCTATCTCTGCTAAAGTTCCCTGTCGGGTGTGGATTTACTAGACTCCCTAAACTCCAGGAATCAGTCGCCGACAACGGGAGGATGTTCGAGTAGTAGAACGCCCGGGTGACACTTCGAAGACAGTTTGTGTAAGGATGAGATCGATGGCAAAAGCAACGAAAAAACTTCCGGTCGCAAAGGCAGCCAGCGAAGACCAGATGATGCTCGACAACGCTGTAGGGCAGATTGAGAAGATGTTCGGCAAGGGCTCCATTATGAAGCTCAACCCGAACGAGAACGCAGGTGGCTTCCCTGGGATTTCCACGGGAGCTCTGTCGGTTGACTTGGCTTTGGGTGGCCGCGGCTTTCCTCGAGGTCGAATCATCGAACTGTTTGGACCTGAGTCCAGTGGTAAGACGACTTTGGCTTTGCATGCAATTGCAAACGCTCAAAAGGAAGGTGGGATTGCTGCGTTTGTTGATGCCGAACATGCACTTGACCCCCAATGGGCTCGACGTCTCGGAGTTAATCTCGATGAGTTGCTGGTCAGTCAGCCGTCTTATGGTGAAGAAGGTCTTCAGATTACCGAAATGCTCGTGAAGTCGAACTCTGTCGATATCATTGTGATTGACTCCGTGGCGGCATTGGTTCCAAAAGCAGAACTTGATGGCGAAATTGGTGATTCCCACGTGGGTCTTCAGGCTCGAATGATGAGTCAGGCGATGCGAAAGCTGACAGGAGCGATCTCCAAGGCCAAGGCAACTGTGATCTTCATCAACCAGATCCGCGAAAAGATTGGTGTGATGTTTGGTAGTCCAGAGACGACACCTGGTGGTCGAGCATTGAAGTTCTTCAGTTCGTGCCGAGTCGACGTGCGGCGCATCAATCAGCTGAAAGAAGGCGATAACATGATCGGAATCCGCATGCGGGTGAAGATTGTGAAGAACAAGATTGCTCCTCCCTTCCGAGTTGCTGAAGTGGACATGTACAACCACTGCGGGATCAGCTACGAGGCAGATCTGGTCGATTTGGCCGTCGAAAACAAGATCATTGATCGCAGCGGAAGCTGGTTCAATTACGGTCCGACCAAACTTGGTCAGGGCCGCGATCGGGCTCGCGTGTTTCTGGAAGAGAATCCTGCTGTTTCTGCTGAGATCCGCAAGAAAATTCTGGATCTCAAGAACATTACTTCGGGTGCTGTTGCTGAAGAAGAAGTGGCTGCGGTGACTGAGGAATTGTGAGTCAGAAAAATCTGAGGTTTATCGAAACACGAAGGGCTCGACCTCACACAGGGTTGAGCTCTTTTCGTTTGCGGCAATGACGATAGGGAAACATGCGATTTTGATTTATGGCTCTGGTCGCTTAAACCGCGTCTTGTTGGACAAAACGTGTCTCCGAGAAAAATTCGGCAGCGTTTTGAGCGTTGCGTTTCCTTTGAATCCCAGCGAGATGCTTCTAAGATGCTGCACTTCTGAAATCGACGCGGCCCGAGGATCGGACGCGATTTGACGGACTTCGGTCCTTGTTTTGATCTGGCCCTGAAGCCAGCGTAGTGGACGACATGAAAACTGATGAATTGCGTGAAAAGTATCTGGCGTTTTTCGAAACCAAGGGTTGCGTACGGCGATCAAGCGATGTGCTTATCCCCAAAGATGACCCGACCGTTTTGTTCACGCCGGCCGGGATGAATCAGTTTAAAAATCAGTTCCTCGGAATTGGTCCGCTGGAGTTTACAAAAGCGACAACCAGTCAGAAGTGTCTGCGAACAGGTGATATCGGGAACGTGGGAATCACCGCGTACCACCACACCTTCTTTGAAATGCTCGGAAATTTTTCGTTTGGCGACTATTTCAAAAAGGAAGCCATTCACTGGGCTTGGGAGTTTCTGACTCAAAAGAAGTGGCTGGGACTCGATCCTGACCGGTTGACTGTCACGGTTTACCTCGATGATGACGAGGCGTTTGACATCTGGAAAAAGGAAATTAAGTTGCCAGCTGATCGAATCAGTCGGCTCGATGAATCAGAAAATTTCTGGCCAGCCTCTGCTCCCTCGCAGGGACCTGATGGAGTTTGTGGGCCATGTTCAGAAATCTACTATCTCGCGTCTGGTGCGACGAAGCCGGTGGAGATCTGGAATCTGGTATTTACCCAGTTCAATCGAGTTGGCGATCCACCGAATAATTTGCATCCGCTGCCTAAGAAAAACATCGACACCGGCATGGGCCTTGAGCGATGCGCATCATGTCTCCAGGGAGTGTTAAGTAATTTCGAAATTGACATTCTGAAACCAATGTGCCTCGCAGCAGGTGACTCGCTGGGGTTGAAGTACAATTACGACGCTGCTTGGGGCCGAGCCTGTCGTCGCATTGCCGACCACGTGCGAGCCTGTTCATTTGCAATTCACGAAGGAGCTAATCCCGGCCCGGACAAGGCTAACTACATCGTCCGTTTGTTGCTGCGTCGTGCGGCGATGGAAGGATATCTCCTTGGCAGGAAGGTTCCGTTCCTGCACACGCTGGTGCCAGCAATTGTGGCGGGCATGAAGCATGCCTATCCTGAGATCGTCGAAACCGTGCAGTCCGTTTCCAACGTGATCAAGCTGGAAGAAGAACAGTTCTTAGACGTTGTCGATCGTGGTATGCCTCGGTTTGAAAAACTTGCTGCCAGGGCAAAATCTTCCGGAGTCATTTCGGGACAGGATGCATTTGACCTGCATCAGACATATGGCTTTTTGATCGAACTGACGGAAACTCTGGCGTCCCAGCAGGGCCTGAAGGTCGACCATGGCGGCTACACAATCGCTCGCAAACGTCATGAAGCGACCAGTGGCAGCGGTGCATTCGCGGATTCCGTGATGAGCGCCGGGCCCATCGATTCGCTGAAACAACAGGGCGGCACAACGTTTGTCGGTTATGAATCGATGGAATCGGATTGCAGGATCGCCGGCATCATTTCCAATAAGGAACTGGTCAGCGAATTTACGGCGTTCGGGCACGAAACACCAATCGGTCTGGCTCTTGACAGGACACCGTTTTATGCGGAATCCGGTGGTCAGGTCGGTGACATCGGAACGCTTGTTGGCAATGGTGTGGAGTTCGTCGTTGCTGATACTCAGAAGGATGGTGACCTATGGATTCACGTCGGACATCTGACGAAGGGAAAGCTGTCCGTCGGTCAGGCGCTGACTGCAACTGTCGATGAATTCCGAAGGTCTGGCATTCGGCGAGCCCACTCTGCGACTCATATTCTGCACCACGCTTTGCATTGTACGGTTGGTAAAGATGCAACTCAACGAGGCTCAAAAGTTCAGCAGGATGAACTGCGCTTCGACTTTGCACATAGTCAGGCACTGACTTCCGATGAGCTTCGGCAGGTCGAAGATATCATTAATGAATGCATCGCCAGGGGTGCGGCGGTGACAACGGAGCTGTTGCCTATTGAGGCCGCTCGCAAGAAAGGCGCGATGGCGCTGTTTGGCGAAAAATATCCGGACGAAGTGCGAGTCGTCAGTATGGGCGATTTCAGTGTCGAGCTCTGTGGCGGGACCCATTTGTCGAATACGGGACAGGTTGGTCTGTGCCGAATTACATCCGAAGAACCTATCGCCAAGGGCGTGCGTCGAATCACAGCGATCACGGGCCAGAAGGCTGTTCAGAAGGGCCGGGAAACAGACGAACTGGTGGCGCAGCTGCAGCGGATGCTGAAAGCTCCGCAGGCTGCGGAACTGGTTTCAAAGGTCGAGGCTTTGCAAAATGAGGTGAAGTCGCTCGGAAAGCAAATTGCAGAACTCAATTCTGCTTCCGTTGCCGATGCGATCGATGGACTTGTTGCTCAGGCAGAGACGATCGGTGGTGTTAAGGTGATCGCGAAAAAACTGGAAGGCGTTACTCGCGAGTCGTTGCGTGATTTTGCCGATCAGTTGCGTGATAAGCATAGTCCAGTGGCACTGATCCTCGGCGCAGAGATTGACGGCAAAGTTTCATTAATTGCGGCCGTCAGCAAACCACTCGTCAAGGAGAAGAATCTCCATGCTGGTAATATTGTCAAAGCGGCCGCCACGATTGCTGGCGGAGCGGGCGGAGGTCGGCCCGACATGGCAGAAGCTGGCGCGAAACTTGTTGATAAGATTGACGAAGCTATTGCCGTGGGGGCCGCCGAGTTAAAGAAACAACTGGGAGCTTAGTCACGTCCCCTCGAAATGTGTGAGAAGTCTCAACGCCAACCTGACGCAACACCTGAATTCCGGGGCTGACATTCAATCCGGAATCACTCCTGAAATGGTTTGGTTCTTGAACTCGTGAGAGAGTCCTATGATGAGGAAAGTGTGAATTGATGCAGGAAGAAATCGACAGACTGTTGTTCGAGGTACAGCGTTCCCGCTTCACCGAGCGTCGAACAGAAACTCGACAACCCTTTGCCAGGCCTGTAAAGATACACTTGCCGCATGGACCAACTCTGATTGCATTCTCCAAGGATTTGTCCTCACAGGGAATTGGTATCATCAGTGATATCAGTTTCCAGACCAACTCACTTGCCACGCTTGAGATTCACAGCATGCAGGGTGATCCTGTGCTGCTGCGGTGCGAAGCCCGCTGGTGTGATCCTTATGGCAAAGGCTGGTATCTGACCGGATGGAAGTTTATCGGCGTTGGATCGAGGCCAATTTCCTAGGCAGACTGTCACTGCAGGAGCTCTTGAATACAGGCGATTGATTCCAGGAAAATGACGATTTTTGCAATGCCCGACGAGGATTCTTCGGTGGATTGAAACAGTCGTTGCCGCGTTGATTTCGGGAAAAATGGGAGCGGTGTTCCGGATTCTCGCGTTTTTGGTTTCGTTCGCTTACTTCTGAAGTACAGACAGCGTCATGCCCAGGAACCAAAAGTCGTCGTCACGTCCCTGAGTCGTCAGATGGTACTGAGCTCCGGCCGTCAGTCGTGCGTGACTGTTGACCCAGAAATGAATTCCAACTTCGGGGTAAACGCTGGCCATGAAATCGCTGAACTTTTTTTGTTCACCGCGTTCATCGACGGACATGTCATCATCGTTGTCGATGTGATCATTAATGGCGAGTTCGTGATGCTGATTTCCGCCGAGAAAAGTGCCAACGCCTGCGAATGGTGCAATTCTGGTCGGTGCCTGCAGTCGCAGCCCAAAGTCACCACCCAGGAACCAGTCTCTCTCTGCTGTGCCGGCTAATCCCTTTAGTCCACCGCGGCCTTCCACCATCGAACCAAAGTAGTGGAACAGTCCGAGTTCCGCTCCCAGAGCAAATGGTTCCTCCGCTGCCGAAGCGCCGAAGTAATAGCCGCCGCGATCGGCGACATGCCGGGCATCTACCGACTGCTTCAGCAGGCGAGTCGCTTTTTCTGCATCATTGCTCGGGTACGGATCATCGTATTCTTCGGAATACGCTGCATCGTCCATCGCCCACCGAGACGTTCCGATTCCTGCGCAACCACCTTGAAGGCTGGCTCCAACCAGCAGACCGATACGTATCACGGCGTTTATGTGAGAAATATTCAGAGACTTGATCCGTCGATGGCGATTTTCAGTTGTTCAAAGCAAAGTATGTGGCGTCATAGCGAGCGGTCAAGGTGGACCGTCAAGAATGGATTGAGCTCACAGAGAGATACAAGGATGGTGGTGTCTGGACCCGCAAAAACTGCCGGTGTTGCCAGCCGTAAAGAATTCGCCACGCTTAACTCAGGTTCGACTGTCATTTTGTGTTCAAGTTCTGCTGTCGGAACACTTTACAATCCAGATTGGCATTTGCGGATAGACACCGTTGAATGCGAGTTCGTCATTGATGGTTTGAACCTTCCTTCAGGCAGTTCCAAATGGACATGAAGACTAGCGGTTTCAGGACTGAATCGAAGGAACAAAAGCCAGGGACTGCAAAGAAGCCAATATCTGCAGGGAATAGGTTTCTTAGCGGCCCTCAATCGCGATTTAAAGAATTGCTGATGGCGGGTCGAGCATTTCGGGAAAAGATCGTTGGCTTTCGAAAGCTGCATTTTGTTGGGCCCTGCGTCACCGTATTTGGTTCCGCAAGGTTTCCCGAAGATCATCCCTATTACAAGTTTGCCCGGAGCGTTGGGGAGCACCTGGCTCATGCAGGATTTACTGTGATGACGGGCGGAGGACCCGGAATCATGGAGGCCGCCAATCGGGGAGCAAAGGATGCCGGTGGGCGTAGCGTTGGATGCAATATTGTGCTGCCAATGGAACAGCAATCGAATCCGTATCTCGATACGGCCGTCGACTTTCGATACTTCTTTATTCGCAAGTTGATGCTGGCCAAGTATTCGTATGCGTTTGTCGCTATGCCGGGTGGATTCGGGACGCTCGACGAGTTATTTGAAGTCGCCACACTGGTGCAGACTGGCAAGATGAAGGGATTTCCGATCGTACTCGCGGGGACCGAATACTGGGGCCCGATGCTGAAGTACCTTCGCGAGACCATGGCGGCTGAAGGCACGATCAGTATCCTCGATGTTGACCGATTTATTGTCAGCGACTCGCCTGAAGAGATTGCAGCCCTCGTTACAGAAGTGGCACACAAACAATTTGGACTGGTTCGCGGTGAATGGAAGCCTCGATGGTGGCTCTTCGAACGTTCGCCATTCCGAACCTAGACAAGAAACTACCAGCCAGAAAACGGCAAGCGGCCGGTTCACACCGGCGGCATTGCTTTGACATGGCGCTGTCTGTTATCGATCGGTCAGGGCATCCCTTTGTTCTCAAACATGTACAGCCCGGATTTGCCCGGGCAAACCAGATCAATGTCTCCGTCACCATCCATATCGACGGCAGCGACCTGAAGTCCAACTCCCGCCGTGCCTTTGGCGAAGTCCTTCAAGGCCCAGCGGTCCTTGGCGTCTTTGGGAGCATTTAAGGCTGGATCGCCATGAAAAACTGGATGTTTATTCCATTTGGCCTCTGCGCGGTCGAATTGAAAGTAGAAGACGACAGATCCGTCTGTCGCACCGGGTTCTACCTCATGTGCGTAGACGCGTTTTCCAGTGACGAGTTCCGGTTCACCCTTCCCATCAAGGTCTGCGAAGACGAGTGTATGAACCTGGGAGAACGTGTCGTCAATGTCCAGTTTCTTCCAGTCGCGCTTCCCGTCAGCCGCCAGCGACTGCTTCAACCAGCTTAAACCAAAGCCATGGCCCATTCCCCAGACGATGTCGGTGAGTTGATCGCCGTCCACGTCACGTCCGTGAATGAAAATACCTGCGGCACCCAACTGGAATTCAGCGTGGAATGGCCATAGCGATGCCGCATCTGCCGGCTGTTCATGCCATCCCTTTGGAGTGATGATGTCGAGCCGCCCATCACGATTGATGTCTCCGGCTCCCACACCGTGGCCTGCCCCTTCGCTGCCCAGATCGTGTTTCTTCCAGACGACTTCAGGTTTTTGCTGTGTCAATTCGTACCAGACCACCACATTACCAGTGTTCGGCAGGAAGTCGAGTTTCCCGTCACCATTAATGTCGATCAACTCGCCGGTCTCCATATTTCCGGGAGTATCAATTTCATGTTCGATCCACTGTTGGGTTGCATCCCCGCCCGGGTTCTCTACCCAACCGACTCGCTTACCGAAATAGTTGCAGGTCACAATGTCCGGCCGACCATCGCCGTTAACGTCCAGCGGTGAATCTGAAAAGTCTTCGTAGTAATGGGGATTCGGGCCACTCGCGGGAACCTCACGCACTTTGTGCTTCGTCCAGCCTGGAGCTTCATACCACGAATCACCGCAGAAGATGTCGAGCTTTCCATCGTCATTGAAATCGGCAGCACCACACGCTTCATAAGGTGACTGGTCATTGATCGTATGCATTGTCCATTTCAAGCCTGGTGACTTGTCGTCCGCGAACACGAAGGGTGTCAGGAATGCTGCTCCCAGTCCTGGAAGCGCAAACCATCGGACAATTGTTTTCAGTGGGTGAGCAGGGATCATGGCGGAAACTCCGGGACGGTATTTCAGTCAGTGGTAAGGATGCGTTGAGACGCGCTGCAGGTACAAACCACGTATTTCAGAAAGTCCAGGAGTGGATAGCAACTGAATCACGATGGCAAGGGAATCCGTATTTCGTTTCCGTAACATCGCCCCCAGTTCGCAAAGGAAATGCTGGCGAAATGAGTTTTTGGAGGCCCTCTCTTGTCGTGGGCTTACGATTGCATCAACATCACTCGGACTACAAACTGTCAACGTTGATCATTGCGACCCGAATCCTGATCTTTGTTTAAGTACCCTTTGAATGCGAGTACACGGTCTGCTCAGTTGTTGTATGTCTGGACTGTCGATGCTGCTGGTTCTGTTGACTATCGCTCCGCGCGTCATGTCAGAATCTGCGGAACGCACTGTGGAGGATACTTCGGACGCCGCCCGTTTTTCCCGCGATGTTTTTCCAGTCCTGCAACGTGCCTGCCTGGAATGCCATGGAGGGAAAAAACAGGAGGGGCAGCTGCGGCTCGACGGTCAGCAGGATCTGGTCAAAGCAGGCATCGTTGTCAAAGGGGACCCGGACGCTAGTGAGCTAATTCGGCGAATCACGCTGCCGAGACTCCATGAAGAGATCATGCCCGCAGCTGGCGATGCCTTAACCGCCGAACAGATTGCCACTCTGCGACAGTGGGTTGCAGACGGCGCTGAATGGCCTAAATTATTCGAGATCCCAAAGCACTGGTCCTATACGGCCCCCGTAAAGCCAGAACTTCCGACGACTGATGTCACTCGGTGGGGAACTTCACCGATGGACGTGTTCGTGTCTGATCGACTTGCGAAGACTGAATTGACGCCATCACCCGCTGCCGATCCAGTGACGCTGATTCGGCGAGTGTACTTTGATTTGATCGGTCTTCCGCCCACGCCGACTGAAATTGATGCGTTTGTGCAGGATCCATCTGAAGTCCATTTTCTGCAGATTGTTGACGATCTTCTTCAGCGACCTCAATTCGGGGAGAAGTGGGCCAGGCATTGGCTCGATCT
>JANPHT010000206.1:0-1285 GCA_031424595.1 Planctomycetota bacterium | reverse complement strand
AATCACGGAAAATCTTCGAGAGGGGTATCTTTCAGTCCATGTCAAACTTGGCAAAACGCGGCGACTGAGAGGCAGAAATTCACAACCGCCTGCCTAGCTTCTCACCCTCATGGGCTATCAACTACGATTCGCGGCACTAGTACTCCGTCGAAGTGACAAGTTTCGTCCGCCCGGGTAGACTTTCGAAAGTCGTTTTACGCCGTCTCTGAATACGCTCCCTTTTTTTCATCAGAGCTTATTGAGGTTTTCGATGTCTGTTGATCGTCGTGGGTTTCTTGCCGGTTCGGTAATTTCCAGTCTTGCTGCTGCTGAGGTGTCGTCGCACTCAAGCTATGTCGCAGCGGGCACTTCGCCTGGGAACGTGGCGTCGAAGACGGGCGGCGGGTTTCGTTATTGCCTTAACACCAGCACCATTCGAGGCCAGGAGTTGGGCATCGAAAAAGAGGTGGATGTTGCTGCGACAGCCGGCTACGACGGTATTGAACCGTGGATTCCTACCCTGCGACAATTTGTCGAAAAAGGTGGAAAGCTTTCCGATCTGCGCAAAAGAATTTCCGATGGTGGACTCACGGTCGATAGTGCGATCGGCTTCGCGAACTGGATTGTCGACGACGAAGTAAAACGAAGCGCGGCACTGGAAGAAGCCAAGCGCGATATGGACATGCTGCGGGAAATCGGTGGAACTCGAATCGCAGCTCCACCTGTCGGTGCCCACCAGGCGGACAGTGCCAGGATCGATTTATTCGTTGCGGCCGAGCGTTTTCGGGCTCTGCAGGATATCGGCGATCAAACTGGCGTGCTGCCTCAACTTGAGGTGTGGGGCTTTTCCAAAAACCTCTCTCGGCTCGGCGAAGTCATGTTCGTGATTGGCGAATCAGGCCATCCTAACGCCTGCCTGTTGCTGGACATCTATCATATTTTTAAAGGCGGATCCGACTTTACCGGGCTGAATCTGCTCAGCGACAATGCCTTGCAGGTCTTTCATGTGAACGATTATCCGGCGACACCCGATCGTTCTGAAATGAACGATTCCCATCGGGTTTATCCGGGTGATGGAATCGCACCCCTGTCGAAGATCCTGAATGCGATCGGCGGACACGGCCGCGAGATCACTCTTTCCCTGGAGCTCTTCAATCGTGATTACTGGAAACAGGATGCACTGGAAGTTGCCAAAACCGGCCTTTCGAAAATGAAGGCTGCTGTGGCGACAGCATCGTCGACGCCTGCCTGAGAGACATGTTGCGTTCAAATTCGCACGCTTCGGAGGACGCTCGTCAGCACAGCA
>JANPHT010000205.1:0-13087 GCA_031424595.1 Planctomycetota bacterium | reverse complement strand
AATCACGGAAAATCTTCGAGAGGGGTATCTTTCAGTCCATGTCAAACTTGGCAAAACGCGGCGACTGAGAGGCAGAAATTCACAACCGCCTGCCTAGCTTCTCACCCTCATGGGCTATCAACTACGATTCGCGGCACTAGTCCGTCCAACTAAACAAGACTGATCAGATGCAGTTTTCCCGGCAGATGCAAAGTTAAGATTCTACAGATCTACTTTCTGAATCGCCGCGAGCGTCGCAATTCGGAGGCAGGCCGCGCTGAGAAATTTCGGCCGCCCTTGCCGCCGTCAGAACTGATGCGTCAAACGACCCAACCCACTCATTACGCAGTGAGTTTCAAACGGAAGATCGCAAATGATCAATGGGATCAGGAAGAAAATCTGCGCTGCGTCGCGAACCGAACCGTGATAAGCGGCGAAAGGTGATGTCCTCTGAAGCAGCCGGTTAGCCGAGATTCGATGAAATGTGGGGAATCGTCGTGAACTGGGGGTCTACCGTAGTCGATTGGGAATGTTGAAGAAGCGTTCGGGGCGGTGGTCGGTTCCTGCACATGATGTCCTGACAGCCGGATTTCCTGCCGACGCCTATCGCACACTCGTTTCGACGAACTGGATTCGCACTGTGGCGTGGTCGATGCGGGGCCTGATTCTGATGGTCATCACTTATCGCTGTCTCGGCGCAGAATAAACCCCTCAAAATGCGAGATCTAATCCTCGTTCTTGGCGATCAGCTTGATCATGCTTCGGCCGCTTTTGAGGGGCTTGATTCTCAAAACGATGTCGTCTGGATGGCAGAAGTTGAGGAAGAGACGACGCACGTCTGGTGCCACAAATTGCGAATCGCCCTGTTTCTGTCTGCGATGCGGCACTTTCGAGACGAGTTGACGAAGTCAAAACGCAGGGTCGAGTATCACGAATTTCACCGGCAACCGGCGAAAGATCGTGGGAAGTCATTTGGTGATATCCTGCGGCTTGACGTCAAACGCCTGAATCCCAAACGACTGGTTGTTGTTGAACCTGGTGACTGGCGTGTGCGACAGCAGCTTCAGACGGTTGCAGATGAACTCGGCGTCGCGCTGGATGTGCGACCTGATCGCCACTTCTACTGTTCGATCGAGGAGTTTGAACAGTATGCGGACGGCCGCAAGAGCCTGCTGCTCGAATTCTTCTACCGCGAAATGCGAAAGAAGCATGACGTCCTGATGGACAACAACCAGCCGGAAGGCGGTCAGTGGAATCTCGATCATGATAACCGCGAAAGTTTTGGAAAATCCGGGCCGGGCGAACTCCCCCAACCCAAAACGTTCCGGCCCGATGCGACAACACAGGAAGTCATCCAACTCGTGGAGGCGCGTTTCTCAAAGCACCCCGGAAGTCTCGACCATTTCCAACTGCCTGTGACGCGACGACAGGCTCAGGCATTCCTGAAGAACTTTATCGACAACATTCTCCCGCACTTCGGGTTGTGGGAAGACGCGATGTGGACGGATGAAGCATTTCTGTATCACTCGCGATTGTCTGCTCCGCTCAATATGAAACTGTTGAATCCTCGCGAATGCGTGGACGCGGCCGTCGATGCCTACCGAAGAGGCAAGGCTCCCCTTAACAGCGTCGAGGGTTTTGTGCGGCAGATTTTGGGCTGGCGAGAATTCATTCGCGGCGTTTATTGGCTGAAGATGCCTGAATACATCGAACTGAATCATTTCGATCATCAACTGGATCTGCCATCATTTTTCTGGGACGGTGAAACAGAGATGAACTGTGTCCGGCAATCGATGCAGCATGTGATTAATCATGGTTACTCACACCACATTCAACGTCTGATGGTGCTGGGCAATTTTGCACAGTTGTGGGGTGCTCGCCGATGAGTCGGACGGTGTACTCAAGGTGATGCGCAGTTATCAGTTGTACGCTGCCCATGCGATTTCCGACAAAGTGGCCAAAACCGACTGGAAGAACCCGAACCGCCTTGGTGGCTACATCTGGCATACGACCGGCTCCGGCAAGACCATGACGAGCTTCAAGTCGGCGCAGCTCATCGCAAATTCCAGGGATGCGGACAAAGTCGTCTTCCTGCTGGACCGCATCGAGCTGGGAACTCAGACGCTTGAGAACTATCAAAACTTCGCCGGCGACAGTAACCATGTCCAAGCCACGGAGAGCACCGACATCCTTGTCAAGAAGCTCAAGAGCACCGATCCGGCTGACACCTTGATTGTAACCTCCATCCAGAAGATGAGCCGACTGAAGGACGAAACGAACGGGCTCAAAGCCCATGACCTTGAGATCATGCGAGGCAAGCGCATTGTGTTCATCATTGATGAATGCCACCGCTCGACCTTTGGCGACATGCTCAGCGATATCAAAGCGAGCTTTCCCGGAGCGGTTTTCTTTGGCTTCAGCCGCACGCCCATCCATAAAGAGAACATTCGCAAAGACAATACCACCACCGATGTCTTCGGCGATGAACTTCACCGCTACAGCATCGCCGACGGAATTCGCGACAAGAATGTTCTGGGCTTTGATCCTTATCAGATGCTGACCTATCCCGATCGCGACGTTCGGCAGGCTGTCGCTTTGGAAAAGGCCAAAGCCGCCACGGTTCAGGACGCCCTGAGTGATCCAAAAAAGACCAGGGTATTCAACAGCTACATGAACGACGTGCCCATGGCGGGACACCTGGATGCCTCTGGCGGTTATCAAAGCGGCATTGAGGATCTTTTGCCGACCTCCCAATACGACCGTGACGAGAATCGAAACGCGGTCGTCAAAGACATTGCCGACAACTGGGTTGTTCTCAGTCAAAACAGTAAGTTCCACGCCATCTTTGCCACCAGCAGCATTCCGGACGCGATCACGTACTATCGTTTGATGAAGCAGGAGTGCCCGCAGCTAAAAATCACCGCACTCTTCGATCCACATATCAGCGATGACGACGGTGGCGGGCTGACCGCGTTTAAAAATGCGGGCCTTGTCGAAATCCTGGAAGACTACAACAGGATCTACGACCAGAGATTCGATCTTGGCACTCACGCCAATTTCAAAAAAGACCTCGCTAAAAGGCTGGCCCACAAAGCGCCTTACATTCGAGTTGAAGTCGAGCCCGACAAGCGGCTGGATTTGCTGATCGTTGTGAATCAGATGCTCACCGGCTTCGACTCCAAGTGGGTGAATACGCTGTATCTCGACAAGCTGCTGGAATACGAAAACATCATTCAGGCATTTTCGAGGACTAACCGGCTCTTCGGCCCAGACAAGCCCTTTGGCACGATTCGTTACTATCGGATGCCCCACACGATGAAGCGGAACGTCGCGGCGGCGGTAAAACTGTATTCGGGCGATAAGCCCATCGGGCTGTTTGCGGATCAGTTGCCCAACAATCTGGATCGGATGAACGCCTGCTTTGTTGATATCTGTGCTATTTTCGACGGAGCTGGTATCACAGATTTCGTGAAGCTTCCGGATGTTCTTGCCGACCGGGCGGCCTTTGCTAAAAGCTTTCAGCAATTCAACAGGATCATTGAAGCCGCGAAGATCCAGGGCTTTACATGGGACAAAGCCGTTTACGAGATCGATGAACCGAAACGAACACTAACAGTCTCCTTGACGCAGCTTCAATATCTGACGCTTGTCCAGCGATACAAGGAACTCGGCATCGGTGGTGGCGGTGGAGGCGGCGATATCCCATTCGACATCGACAGCAATATCACCGAGATCGACACCGGCAAGATCAATGCCGACTACATGAACTCGAATTTTGCAAAATATCTCAGGGTGCTGGACAGCGGTGACGAAAAGGCCAAGGAAGCGACCCTTGCCGAACTGCATCGTTCGTTTGCATCACTCAATCAGGAAGAGCAGAAGTTCGCGGAAATTCTCCTCCATGACATCCAGCGCGGCGACGTGCAGATCGACCCCGATCACACCTTCCGGGATTATTTGACTGAGTACCAGGCGAAGGCAAAGAACAAGGAAGTCGAGACCATTGTCAAGTACCTCGGCGTTGATGCCGCGAAACTTCTCGCTCTGATGAACACCAACGTCTCTGAGGCGAACCTGAACGAATACGGCCGCTTTGATGAACTGAAGTCAACGATCGACAAGGAGCGGGCCAAAGCTCATTTCGAAATGATCGCAAACGAACCGCTTGCGGCGTATAAGGTGAACATGAAAGCCGCCAACCTATTGAAAGAGTTTATCCTGGCCGACGGCTTTGAGCTGGAAGAAACTGATCCGTCCTGATCCCCGGTTCTGACGGAACCAGCGGCTGATTGAAGCAACTCAAGAGGACTCCAGATGGGAAGCAACGCCTTCATCTTTGAATGCAGCAGCACAACGTATCTCGACTGCGTTGAGAAGAACTTATTCGGTTCCAACAAGCCGTGGCCCATGCAGATCAAAGTGGGCGATTACTGCCTGCTGCATCACTACGAAATCGGCGGCTTGCTCGGACTTTGGCAGGCAACCAGCGACGGTGGCAAGAATCTGGTTCCCAAAATGTGGAGCGGAAAGTTCCCATATCAGGTGAAGGTGAAACTGGTGCTACCCAAGGTCACCGAGGTCCCCAAGAAGTTCCTCGCCGAACTTGGCGTCAACCCTGCCGTGGGCCGATGCGATAACTGCGTTGACGAAGACATGGCGGCAGATTTGATTCAAGGTATGCTGGCCCTTGGCCAGTGAATCGATGGTGAGTTCTTATGACACGTCCACCTAAATTTCAGATTGATCTGACTGAACAGTTTCCGACGCTGCAACATGCGCCCATCGTAGAAGCCGTGCTTCAGCTCAATGCGCCGCCCAGAACGGTCATTGAACCGGCGGCACTTCGCAGGATTCTGGAGGAGAACTGCGACAGCTATACGGTCAGCGATCAGGTTCAGTTTGAAGCTGGCCTCACTGGATCACCGGGCAGCATGGAGGTCCGCCAGAAAACTCAATGGGATGGATTGCGGCTCACGTCCAAAGATGGCAAACATATTTGCCAGTGGAAACGTAATTGTCTGATATTCAGCCGACTCCAGCCGTACGTTTCCTGGCCTCAGTTCATGGAGGTGGCGCTTCCGTTCTGGAGACTCTATGAAAGAACTGGCGAACCGCAGCTCATCGAAGGGATCGGCGTCCGGTTCATTTCCCAGATTCCGCTCAGGGATGGCGAGCGGCCATCAAAATTCGTTCAGAAAGTGCCATTGCCTCTGAGAGGCCTGGGCTTGCGTTCGGAGTCCTTCTTCCATCAAGATACCATCCCGGTTCGAGGGTATCCGTTCGAGGTTCGGCTCATGCGGGCAATGCAGCCGGCCGCAGAGGCTAGCGGCTGCAAGCTTCAGTTGATCATCGACATTGATGTCTCGACAACCGTGGCGGTATCGTTGGATGAACTTGATGCGACGCTGGAACAAATGCGTCACATTAAGAACAAAGTGTTTTTTGGTTACATGAAAGACGCTGGGCAGCGTTTCAAATAGACAGGGTGAGTTCATGTCGATCGTGACTTCGGGCATCAGCGATGCGGCAAAGATTCTCGAACAAACGCAACGCGGCATTGAAAGGCGTTGCGATTTTGCAGTGACACTTTCACGGCAAGAGGCTCTGGAAGCCGTTTGGGAAGCATGGCAGGCGACGGAACAGGGTTGGCGAATCGCCGACGATGAGGCTACCCTCACATCCGAAGTTAGAGATGCAGCCATTCGTTTTGTTGAATCCCTCCCACTCGGCTTTCCTCAGCCAGCCGTTTCTGCAGAACCTGATGGGCACATCAATCTCGAGTGGTATCGAAATCCTCGGCGAGTGATCTCGGTCAGCGTCGGCCCCGCCGATCGACTTCATTGGGCGGCACTCATCGGCAGCGAGTCGCCACGCGGCAGCGTTCGATTTATTGACCGCGTCCCGGAATCCATTCTGCGTTACATCTCGCGAGTATTCCAGGGATGATCCATCCTGATCACATACCAAATGTGGCAGACAACGAATTGCTCGCACGCGTCATCGTGAACAGCAATGAGAAACGCCCGGACGGCAAGGTTTCGCACAAGTTGTTTATGCCGTACAGGTGGGTGGAGCTTTCGGTCAATCGGCATCGAGAAGCGACGCTGGAAGAAACCTGGCAGGTTGGATTTGACGTGGCGAAGCAGCGGAGCAAAACGCTGTTCGGGTTGGCAAACATTCGTGCGAATAAGTGCAGAATCGAGACATTGAATGTGATTCCGGATGCAATCCTGCCCGGCAATCCAAATCATGCAAATATCACAGGATATCCGGCTGCCAAAGAGGACCAAATGGCGATTGCAACTGAACTGGCCGCTTCGATTGAGGGGAATTGGATTGCACCTCCTCCAACGGACGGCTGACGCTGGAATTCCAGTGTCCGCAACTCTATGCCTTATACTTGTTGTCTTGTCATCTACATCACCAGTCGCGCATGAATGGCATGTCCTTGCTGGAGGCCGCCGCTGACTTCTGGATCAGAAATCAAGGCAAGCTCGCCGGAACAGACATAGATTCCGAATCAGGCAGGGAATATGTCAAACTTCGGCTCAAAGACTGGTGCTCGTAGCCAGAGGGCCTTCGCCACAGTCGCGTTGATCGTGACGGATCAGTCAAAAAAACGCATGAAGGGCGACACGCAACTTCAATCCGAGACACAGTTGTTTGAACGAACTTCTTTTTGCAGAGACACAATGGTCTTTGATATTACTCGTAGTCCTGCTCTGGTTCCGCCCAGACCTCGGCATTTCCTTCTTCATCAATCTGAACGTGAATCGTATTGGCTCGGCAGCAGACTGGACAGTCCTCAACATAGGTCTGCCTTGTGCCTTCGGTGAGGTCCAGTGGAATGATGATTTCTTCTCCACACGCATCGCAGACGTAACTGGCTTCTTCCTGCGAAGTGGCTTTTCCATTACTGGAATGTTCTGCTGGTGATTGCAATTCATCATCCTGCCACGGCAGTTGTTCTCCTGACGCCAGCAGTTTGCACGCCCACAGCATGACGGACAAGGATTCGTCGTCTGCCAGTCGATGATCATTGCCAACTTCGATCAAGGTCTCCGGTGACAGACCGCTGCTGGCAATCAGTTCTTCGGAGTCCGCAAACGGAATTACTTCATCATTGCGGCTATGCAGAACCAAAGAGTTCGCTTTGAGGCGCTTGACAGTTCCCCAGTTCTTCCACGCCGGACACAGGAGAACGAGCGGCGTGTCGTTGGAATTGATATTGAGTGCGACTGCACCGCCACGAGATGAGCCGACAATCACATCTGGCTGGTGCTGATCGTATTCGGCTTGAGCAGTGCGGACGGCAGCGTCGAAGTCGTCATCATCGAGAGATGGGTTGATGACGGTGTGGTCATGCTTTTTCAGGTACGTTGGTTTGACGCCGCCCGGAACCGAGTGCCAGCCGTGAAGGAAAAAGATTTTCATCGCAATCACTTGTCGCCCCGGACAATCACGTCACCCAGCGATTGTTCCAGTTCCTCATCGCATTGCAGTGCCTCAGCAAGTTTGTGGATGAATTCTTCTAACGGGGAGTCGCTGAATTGCAGGTATTCCATTTCAACCT
Organism: Planctomycetota bacterium; assembly: GCA_031424595.1. Taxonomy (GTDB): domain Bacteria; phylum Planctomycetota; class Planctomycetia; order Planctomycetales; family Planctomycetaceae; genus SXXK01. The sequence goes on along the minus strand of JANPHT010000205.1, from coordinate 5,535 downwards.
TCGAGATATAGCCGACAGTCACACCAACCTTTTCCGCCAGCTTTTGCTGCGTCAACTTTCGCTGCAATCGAAGCTCTCTGACTCGCTCGCCGAACCTCATTGTCCAGTCCCCCAGATGATTACCCATGAAGTCCCTGTCAGAATAGATGTATCAATTTTCTCAGCCGCGCTGGTCTGGGCAGCGGAACCTCCCTACGATCACGGTACGTTTTACCAAATGCTTCGTGTTACGTCCGGCTGTGCGTTTTCTCCACAGCTTGAAAGAACTCGGTTTGAGATGCGATCGCATGAGTTTGATGACTTGACCGGGTGTGAGTTCGAACTGCTCGCGGATGGCGTCGAAAGTAGTGCGATCCTCCCACGCCATCTGGATAATTCGGTCGATTTGTTCTGGCTGAAGATCTAGCTTTTGGGATGACATGTTTTGAACCTCGTTCATTGTCGATGCGATCTCGGTTTTGAACAGCGCTCACGTTGTTGTCTGCGGCACCGTTCGCTGCAAAACTTCACTTCTTTCCAAACCGCTGCCCATTTCTTTCGCCAGCTAAACTGCCGACCGCAAACGATGCAGGCTTTCGCGGCCAAGTTGACTTTTTTATGGGACATTGGAAGACACAGATTTTCTTAGGCTTGATTAAAGCAACCAGTCCAGTGTCCCCGCTGTTTGGCGATTGTCTTAACGCACGTTTTAAACTTAAACCCAGATTTTTGAAACCTTTCCCCAATGGTTAATCATCAACTGACAGATTTGCCCGCTCATCTTTCAGAGCGAATTCGCGTCCATGCGGAAGGCACGAATGAAAATGGGCGTTTCGTGCTGTACTGGATGCGGACTGCCGTGCGGACGGATGAAAATCCTGCTTTGGACGTCGCCATCAGGATGGCCGATCAACAGAGTTTGCCGCTTCTTGTCTATCAAGCTGTCTCACAGCATTACGATTATGCATCCGACCGGCATCACATGTTCATGCTGGAAGGAGCACGTGATGTGCAATTGCAGTTGCGGCAGCGCGGGATCAGCTATGCTTTTCATCTGGCGACTCGCGACGACTGTGGCTCGCACTTGGTGACTCTTGCCGACCAGGCAACGCTCGTCGTCACTGAAGAGATGCCCGCTGATCCGCCGCGTCGATTCCTGAGAGCGCTGACCAGTCAAGTTGCCACGCCCGTGATTTGCGTGGACACGGCCTGCGTGGTTCCCATGCGATTGCTGAAAAATCACTACACCCGAGCTTTTGAGTTCCGAAGTGCGACAAAGAAGTTGTACGCCGAGCGGCTGACTCGTGAATGGCCCGACTCGAATCCTGCCGTGCGTTCCTTCGATCTCAGCACGCTCCCGTTCCAACCGATTGACTTGCAATCGGCTGATTTACCGGAGTTGGTGTCGCGCTGTGAGATCGACCATTCCGTGGGGCCGGTTGTTGACACTCAGGGCGGGTCGAACGCGGGTTACGCTCGCTGGAACCGATTCCTCCAGACCGGGCTGAGACGTTATGCAGCTCGACGAAACAACGCCCTCGTCGATGGTGTCAGCCGCATGTCCGCTTATCTGCACTACGGCATGGTGTCACCCATGCGGATCGCACGGGAGGCAGCTGCGATCAACAGTGCGGGTAGTGAAAAGTATCTCGACGAACTGCTGATTTGGCGCGAGTTGGCCTATGGGTTTTGCTTTCATCGATCCGATCACGACCAATGGTCAGCACTTCCCGATTGGGCACAGGCCACTCTGCAGACGCATGCTGGCGATCCGCGTCACGAGATCTATTCCTGGGAGCAATTGGCCAGAGCCCAAACAACGGATGCGTTTTGGAATGCTGCGCAGACGTCGTTGCTGAGGCAGGGAGAACTGCACAACAACGTGCGAATGACGTGGGGCAAAGCCATTTTGAAATGGACGAAGTTGCCACAAGACGCATTGAAGATCTTAATCGATCTCAATCATCGTTACGCGCTCGACGGCCGTGATCCCGCGTCTTTTGGCGGACTGCTGTGGTGCCTCGGTCAGTTTGATCGCCCTTTCGAACCCGAAACAAAAATTATGGGAACGGTACGGCCGCGTTCAACCAAAGAACATGCGCAGCGGTTGGACACCGATTCTTATCGGAAACGTGTCGCGACTCCTCGACTTGATCCCGTTCCGCGCGTTGCGGTGATTGGTGCGGGGATTTCTGGATTGTGTGCGGCTCGAACATTGGCCGATCATGGTTTGCCAGTCGTCATCTTCGACAAAGGCAAAAGTGTCGGTGGGAGAATGTCGAGTCGTCGAGTCGATGGTGATGTCAGCTTCGACCATGGAGCCCAGTACTTTACAGCCCGCGATCCTCGATTCCGGCGTTACGTCGATTCCTGGTTACAGCAAGGTGTCGTCGCACGCTGGCCGGATCTTGAATCGCATCCGTCTCACAAGATTGTGCAACTTGCACACGGCAGAGTGCTTGAGAAACCAGATACGGACGAGCGATTCGTCGGATCGCCGTCGATGAATGCCATTTGCAAACATCTGGCAAGCGATCTGAATGTTCAGACTCAAACTCAAATCGGGAAGATTGAATCTGTGGAGGAAGGGATTCGTTTGACGGACGAAGCTGGCAGAATGTTGGGTACGTTTGAGCGTGTGATCGTATCCGCTCCAGCACCTCAAACGGCTGATTTGCTTGTGGATTTTCCGAAACTCGCTCAGCCTATTTCGAAGATACAGATGCAACCCTGCTGGGCCGTCATGGCGTCCTTTGAGCGGCCTGTTACCAGCGACTGGGTCGGCGCTTTCATTCACGATTCTGTTCTCACCTGGGTTGCCCGCAACAGCACCAAACCAAATCGTTCGACGAATGCCGAGCATATTGTCCTGCACGCGGCTCACCACTGGACGGCGGAGAACTGGGAACAGCAGGCTGATGAAGTCGCTATGGAATTGCTGGCCAGATTTTGGCACGACTCAGGGATACCGCCGCAATCTCCGCTTCACCTGCAGGCCCATCGCTGGAAGTACGCACTTCCCGTCGATCCGCCGAGCGAGCGCTATTTTTTCGATGCTGAATCCGGGATCGCAGCTTGTGGTGACTGGGCTGGCGGGCCTCGAGTTGAAGGCGCTTTTCTGAGCGGTATGGCGGCTGCAGGCAGGATTCTCGGGACGCTCTCGATGAAGCACAACACGACCGCATCACAGGTAAAATGTTTTTAGAGATCTCCTCCGAGCGTAGAAAGTCAAACCTGATGCCTGAAGGACATACGATTCACAGGATTGCTCGTGACCATCGCGGATGGTTTGCAGGCCAAATGATTGGTCTGTGCTCACCACAGGGGCGGTTTGCACAGGAATCAGAGAGGCTCGATGGCAGCCTGTTGCAGGACGTGACGGCTCACGGCAAGCATTTGTTTTATCACTGGAGCCCGCAGGAAATTGTGCACGTGCATCTCCAATTGTCGTCGTTGCGACTCCATGATCGCCAACTGGCTGTTGGGCCACCGCAAGATTTACGCATGCGAGAAGTGTCAGAGGACGAACCAAAAGTCTTAGCCGCGCACGAGAACTTCTGCTACGAGACTGACGTATTCCGGAGTGCTCAGCGGAAGGCAATTTCGCTCTCCAGAGAACAACGTTCTCATCTGCTTTTCTCCGACTTCTCATTCAGGAAAACACATAGCACCAGCCACTTGCAACCAGTTCACGAATTCGGAAAATAGAAGGACGGTCTGGTCTGCAGCGAATCGTCGGTAGTTTTGAGTCAGCAGCAAAGGAAAGCTCATGGAGTATATCCGCAGTATCGCCCAGTTGATCATCGCGCTGGGTATTTTGAACGTTTGGCTATTGCGTTTCGATAAGGCAACGATTTATCGGGGCGGCGGAGCGAAGAACATGAAAGAGGAGTTTGCCACTTACGGGCTTCCGCTGTGGTTTATGTGGCTTGTCGGCAGCCTTAAAGTCCTGCTCGCAGTCTCCTTGCTCGTGAGTTTCTGGAGACCTGAACTGCTGCGTCCCGCTGCAATTGGAATGGCTCTGCTCATGCTGGGTGCCGTAGGCATGCACATCAAAATTGGGGACGCGCTCAAAAAGACGACGCCCGCTTTAACCGTCCTGATTCTCTCAGTGCTCGTGGCATTCAATTAACCACGTCTTTGAAAATGAGATGAGGGCAAAGCGGTTGCCAATGCTGTGGGGGTGAGCAAGTTGGCACCGGAAGATTCTTTCTCCTGGACCGCCTTGAGCGTGATCTATCAACGAGCCTTCGCGGGAACCAACGAACATCGTTACATTCTGCTGGCTGAAGATGCGATGGCGAAATCGCAGTCCATGGCCGGCCACTGACAGGCTTCTCACAGCGCATGAAGGAAAATCAACAGCACAGTCTGATCCGAAAGCCAAATGAAATGATATCACTGCCAGACTTAACACATATCGACAATCCAGACGTTATTCTGATCGGCAGCGGCATTATGTCTTCAACGCTTGGCGCGATGCTCAAACGACTGCAGCCGGACCTGAAAATCCAGCTCTACGAGGTCACCAACGGACTCGCTCAGGAAAGTTCGGACGGCTGGAACAATGCCGGGACCGGGCATGCGGGAATCTGCGAACTGAGCTACACGCCGCATCGCAAGGCCGACGGATCGGTCGATGTGTCGAAGGCGATCGAGATTTATCAGCAGTTTGAACAATCAAAGCAGTTTTGGGCCTATGCGATCAGTGAAGGAATGATCGATGGTCCGCGCGAGTTCGTGAATCAAATTCCTCACCTCAGCTTTGTTTACGGGCCGGAACAGGTCGACTTTCTTAAAGCCCGCTACGAGTCAATGTCAGCCCACCATTTCTTTCGAGAGATGGAGTTCACGACAAATCGCGAGGTCATCAAAAGTTGGGCTCCGTTGTTGATTGAAGGTCGCGATGGCATGCCGGTCGCCGCAACCAGAATGGCGGCCGGTACCGACGTCAACTTCGGCACGCTTTCCCGGAAACTGGTTCATTGGCTGGCCCAACAACCCGGCTGCGGTGTCGCCACCGGGCACCGCGTCATCGATCTCGACAAAACGTCAGATGGATGGAATGTCAAAGTGAAAGACATTTCCGGCAACCGCAGTTTCGACAACCGAACGCAGTTCGTGTTCATCGGAGCCGGCGGCGGCAGCCTGCCATTGCTGCAGAGATCGAAGATCGATGAGGTGAAAGGTTATGGCGGCTTTCCGATTGGTGGGCAGTGGCTGGTGTGTGACAACCCGGAAATTGTAGCCAGGCATCAGGCCAAGGTTTATGGCCAGGCTCAGGCAGAAGCCCCGACAATGGCAGTGCCACATCTCGACACGCGTGTGCTTGACGGTAAGCAGTCGCTGTTGTTTGGTCCCTTCGCCGCCTTTACAACGAAATTCCTGCAGCGATCTGGCAGCTACAGTGACCTGCCTTCCTCGGTCAAGTTCGACAACTTTGGTTCGCTGGCCAAGGTTGGGCTCTACAACTTGCCCCTCGTGAAGTACTTGATCCGGCAAGGTACGCAGAGCATGTCAGCCCGCATGAAAGTTCTTCGAGGCTTTTATCCCGAT
>JANPHT010000204.1:0-1430 GCA_031424595.1 Planctomycetota bacterium | reverse complement strand
CGTCCCCATTCACGTCTCCCGCGCTGCTCACCGAATAGCCGCTGTGGTCATTCGGGTCCACGCCGAAGATCGCCGTCCCCTCCGCCGCCGTCAGCGTGGCTAGGTCGATCGTGGTCAAAAGCTGTCGCCCTTCAAGCTGTTCCATCATTTTCGAAGCGGACGCCCCAGGACGCTGCGAAGTTCGCCGACGCAGTTGACGGCCACTGCCGCCGAACATCTCCTGCGAAAAAGAAGAGAGCCAGTGAGAAAAATGCATTTCACCGTCCTGAAATTTGTGGCGAAGGAGGACATGGGGTGCCGGGGGATGAACCGGCGATTTATGAGTCGTCGTGGATCAAATTCTCGTTTAACGAAGCGAAGTAGTAGGCACACTCCATGTGCCGCAACCCTCAAAAGGCAAAGCTTTTTGAGCCGCCGCGGACGGCACTCGGAGAGTGCCTGCTAGGTTTTTGAACGGTATTGCGCTTCACGTCAGGACGAAGTTCGTATTGAGCTCGCCCGCCTGAGGCAGGCCGGTCAGGTTTGTTTTCCAATGGGGATCGTACGCCGGATTTCTTCCGTTTTGAACCCGAGAGCCGAAGGTCGCCGCACGCCAGGCAATGCCATAACATCATACAGTTCGTTGGCGACGCCTTTCAACCACAGCCAATGCACAAGATCACCGCTCCTAAGTTCGATGACGCACACGCCGCAGTGTGGCTCGGCATCATGCTGCTTTAGGTTTTCATCCAGTGCCAATCCCCTGGAACGTGCGGTTCTCACGGCATTGCGACAGGCCGACGATCGCGTCGTCGCCCACGAAGTTCAACCCACGCAGATAACCAGGACACAACACGATCGGCTCGAACTAATTTTCAAACTACCTGAAAGACCGACAGGCCACCGCAAAAATTCCGCAGGTTTATACCGGAAATCACCTTTCAATGCTTCCAGTGATTACTTCCCGAGGTATTGGCGATCAAGCTCTCGGTTTTACGGGCGAGACTTCACTGGACATTGAGGTATAGCAAGCGAAGCCGTTTCGGGCCCGATTGACCCGCTTGTACGCGCTTGTACGCGGGGAATCGGGGTTCGCTGAATTTGGTCCCAGTGGGATCAACGAGATTCAAGGCAACCATCAAACGCCCGATGTATTGGCAGACGTCTCTGAGAATTGTGCTCAACTGTTCCCTGCGCTTGCGGAAGAATCGATGCGGAGGATCGTGTTGCTTAAGATTCAGGGATCCACGAACAAAGAAGTTGCCGGCGAATTGAACTGCACTCAGCGAACCGTCGCACGAAAATTGGAAAGAACCGGTCGGATCTGGGTGGAAGCCGGACTGCATGACGTCGAGGAGTAACAAACGCAGCATGGCGTTTGGCTGCAGCGTTTGGCAAAAAGATGGATGGGCAAAAAGATATTTTTAAAGCACGTCGGTCACTTCGACGCC
>JANPHT010000203.1:0-6161 GCA_031424595.1 Planctomycetota bacterium | reverse complement strand
ATTTCGCCAACCTTGGCGGCCACGTCACCTGTCCCGGACGTGGGGAACATCGTCGCTGGTACCCTTCGTTCAACCCATTGTCGTAAAATGTCGTTGCCGTCAGTGATTTCAGTTTTCACTTTATCAATCGAGATGATGTTGCCGGCAGTGTGTTGGTCGATGATTGCTCGCCAAAAGCCGGGGCACAAGTCGAAGGCATAGTATGAATTCTTCGCTGTCACAAAAGTGTTTGTGTCGAGCAGGTACATGCTCACGATTGGGCTCCACTCTGCCGAGCTAAAATGCGACGTGAGAAACGATTGAAGGTATCGGCCTTGAGTCCCGTCAGATCGAACGCTTCTGTGTAAGGAAGCCTACCCTCTGACACAGCATCAGATACCGCGCGGCCGAATCGGCTTCCAATTCTGGCATCTTGCATTTGCCAGAACACTGGCGCTGGCTTAGATCGGTCTCTGTTAGCCTTTGCCTCTTTCCATTCCTGCTGCTGCTTCTCGTAGTAAACGAAGAATTGTTCAATAGGAATGAAGGCGAAATCAACGGCTCTTCGCGCCACGGCAAGTTTGCTTGCCTTGAAAATTACAGCCAACTCTTCCAAATTCTCACGGACAGTTGATCGTTTGTCCCATGCGTCTTTGAATGCACTTTCGGGCATCAATAGCTCTGCAGCTACAGAATTACAGTAAATCTCATCTGCATGATCTTGGGGCATCAATCCCGCTAGATTGAACAGTCCGCTCTTCCCGATCCAAACGTGAACTAGTTCATGCATGATTGTGAATAGTTGCCCGGTCTTTGAATCGTTAGTGTTTACGAAGATTAGTGGAGCATACTCGTCAACTAGAACGAAGCCACGAAACTCGTCAGCAGAGAGAAGCCGTCGCGTGTTCAGTCCCACTTGGCCAGCCATTGAAACCATTATGCCAGCATCATCGATCGCCAGGCGTAAAGTTCGCAACGCATTAGCAATTGATGTTGCTTCCAAAAACCAGTCATCGGGGATCTGCAGAACGCGGCGAATTTCACCAGCAATCTTCCTTGGAGCCACTGACCGGGAAGCAGTACCAACGAATGAAAGCTTTTCGGCACCATCTTCTAGAAGGTACTCTCGCATCCACTCTTGGCGACGTGACATATCGTCAATAGTGTCTAACAGATTGGGGCTTGGGGCGTTGATTTTCTTAGAGGCCACCGTCCGAAAATCTGGTATTGGAAGTGTTTCGACAGGTGGTGCAGGCAAAAAAAGAAATGCCAGCGGTACCATCGCCTTTTTGCAAAAGGCTTCCAGCATCTTTACCGTTGGCAGTTTTTTGCCCTGGATCCATTCTGTAACCGGCTGTCGAAACTCTAACAGCGGCAAACCGGAACGGTCTACCGCCCAGCGAATTAGCTCAGGATTGATTTCTACGTATTTGGACATTGTTCGCCACCCGGATTCATCAATGATCCGCACCGCTCTGATGATCGGCAACCCTGCGGAGGCAGTTCCACAATGATTAGTGATATTTGGATTATCTGCCAGGTGGGGTGGGCAAGCAATGAGAAAACGGCGGTCACCGCATCACGGACTGCTTAAACGCGGGCGGGAAAACCCGCTGTCTGGGGCCATCGGAAAGCGTCGTCAGTGATGAAAACCAGCAAAATAACGGGTGATGACCTGACTGCTTGTATCAACAGACAATTTATCTGAAATGCCCCGGCGTTCTTCAACCGCAGAGAGGTTGAGCCTGCTCCGGCGTGGCTCGATGCCGGAAGTACCAGCCCGGGAGCGTGATCCTATACACCGAGTTCAGTCTATTGGATCAGATTTGAATGCTGTTTCCTGCTGAACTCTCGCCCTATTGGCTCAGCGAAAAATCCCGTCTTTTATGCGGAAAGAACGGTAACATTCTGTTGAAGTTAGACATCGTTCTGACGTAATAACTGGTGAAGGCAACGGATGCCTTTTGCTCGCCATCATTGCGATGGCTGAGCATTCATGAAAGCGGGCGATTCGAAGCCCGAAGTCTGGCGCGAGAGACTTTTCAATTCAACTGCGGTATCGGTGCGCGCTTATCGATGCAGAGATGAGGGTAGGTCATGGAAAAGCAGAAGAACATGCGATCAATTATTTATGGTAAGGCGATTTCAAACGAGGAAGAAAACATCATCGCAGATGCCCACAAGAAGCCACCTCGGTCGGAATCGGAGATTGCAGAAATTCAGGTTAAGGTAAACAAACGAAAAGCAGAGTACGCCTTGTGTGATTTGCAAATGTACTTCGACAAATGCAGAGTTGATGTGAATGACGTCCTCCTGCAACCGACAGGACAGGATGTAGAGGTGATCCTGAAATCACCGGCTGCGACGGCGGCCATTAGGAGACTTATCGAGCGAGTAGAGTTTCGCAAGTCCGATGACAGCCATCGAATCGAAGGGACAGTTGTTGCGCCTAAGCAGCATCCGTTCGAGGATTGGGCGAGGGAGGACTTCGACTGGCTCAAAAGTGCAAGGTTTGAGGTTAGGGATCAGTCAACCCCTGTACCGATTTAACAGTCGGTTGCCTGAGTGCAGATCGTGACTTGAAAAGGGCTGCCGGAGACAACCCCGGGCAGCCTTTATTGTTTCTCTCTCAGCCAGATGTTTCCATGATCTTCCGGGCGGCTTCGAAGTCGATCTCAGCATAAAGTTTAGGTCATGTCTGTCGTGCTGTGTCCAAGACAGTGGACCTACGTCATTCTTTACGATGAGCAACTTAGGTCAATTCAGAAACCAATTCTTGAGTCTCAGAACCCAAAGAAATGGTTCAGCGTCAAAGCGATGTTGCTGGCAGCTTGAGCATCGTGAGGCTCGGCGAAATCGCAACAAGGCTCGCAGTCGCCAAAACAGCGAGGGAGGCCGTGGTTTATTTGTGGAACCGCAATAGGGGCAAGTCCAATGGTCCAACCGAACCCTCCTTGAATCACACAGGCATCCTTCAACCGCCGTTATCTACGCAACATCGGACGTCGCGCCCATGAGGTGCCCCAACGTTCAGACACTCACTAATTCATTTCGGATGAATCGAACCCAGAATCATTCGCGCGGTCACCGGTAATTGATGCTGAGTCGTCTTCGTTGCTTACGTCACTTGACGACGCGGATTCTTTCTTCGCGGCTTTTTCTTTCTGTACTTTGTTAAGAGACCTTGCAATCTTCCTTCGCGCTTCATCCGCGTTCTCGCCTTCCATAACATCCCGCTTCATCACATCGGTTGTTAAGACAGACTGAATCTCATCGACCTCGATTCGTACATCTGGAAACATCCGCCGAAGTTCCCGCCTGAGTACCTGCAATACTGGGTCAGTTAATACCATGGCCCCGATGTAGAATCTGCTGAGCGCCTGCTTCTGACTGTGGTACTCACCCAGCACGGATTTGATCCATCCTTCCTTGCAAAAGAGATACAACGACTCGACGTCCTTTTCAGTCTTCGCATTCAGGGCAGAAAAGTCGATTTCAATCACAACTTCCGCCGAGATTGGTTTTGCGAAGGTGACTTTATAGATCCGCCAAACGATGCCGTTCGTTAGCACTACCCAATCAACACCCTGGTTTGCTGCGTAGTCAACTGCCTGCTTGACGTGCTGTTCCTTCAGGTCGAGTCCAATTGCTTTAACCTCAATGAGCATCTGAAGAACTCCGTCGATCTTCGTTGCAAGATCGCAATAGGTTCCTCGTATTGCATGTTCTGAGGTGATTTCCGAATACTTGTCGTAGCCAAAGATCTCTGCCAACATATCGACAATAATGGTCACAGTGTCCGACTCGCCAACGTCCCTGGACTTCGCAGAATTCAGAATTGGCTGAAACCGCTTGAGACCTGCATTGATCCGGTCTGCAACTTTTGCTGGGAGCTTTGCCACGTCATCGCCTTTACGTAAAGCACTGTCGTTAGACTATTCGTGGACAGGTTACTCCCGGCAATCGAATCCGGCAAGCAAGCCGGTATGGTAACCGACAACGTGTCTTTGGCGTTTTCCGGACGTCTGAGCGATGTATGCCCGAAATGGCATGCCGGACATGCTGAGTACGCCCTGTAATCTGTCATACTCAGCCAGACGCCAACATGATCTTCCGAGCGGCTTCAAAGTCGATCTCAGCGTAAACCTGGGTCATGTCCGTGGTGCTGTGGCCAAGGACAGTACGGGTTCCTTCCAGGCCATGAACCTTGCGCAGGTTGGTAGCTGCGTTGTGTCGTAGCTGGTTGGGTGACCATTCTGGCACTTTCGCAAGCTTGCAGGCTCTGGTGATTGCCCTGGTGTAGCTGACTCGTTGATATCGCTGGCCTGGGCCTCTCTTTGGGGATTCCTTGCGGGTTCGTTTCGCCTGACTTGGCGTCATAGGACTCTTTCGGCCGGCACGTTTGAGGGCATTCCTCGATTCTTCTGCGACGTCTGGCCGGAACAAATACCCGCCATCCTTTGTTGTGGCCATATACGGTCTGAGAATCTCTTGCCCTTTGGGACCGATGAAGATGAGTCTTTGGCGCCCGTGGTGGACTGTCTTATGCGTTTGTGGCCGATACTCCCAAACCGGGCCGGAAACGTCGATATCGCATGCCCGTATGATGCAAACCTCTCCGGGACGCATACCGGTACAGAGTTGGAGTTGAATCATTGACCATAGGGGCCGGCTGACAAACAACTCAATGGAATCAACGTCGGCGGGGGGGACAGGTTGAACGCTGGTAGTCTCACGAGCTTCGCAACGTCCGCGGCGTAGGCCGGCAATTGCTTTGCACGCGGTTGACACGGAGCCGTCAGCGTATTCGTGCTCTGTGGCCCAACGGAGCATTCGGTTGATACGCTGAATGGCTTTGTTGATCGTCGTTCGTGCAAGCTTCCGGGAAATCATGTCTTGTCGGACCATGGTGAGCTTCCGAGGGCCAAAGGAATTGACCTTTTCACGTCCGAAAAGTCTCACCAGCGGTTTCAAGCCAAGTTGGATGACGCTGATCTCGGAGGTTGGCTTCCCGTCTTTGACGTAATAGCCCTTTGCAAATTCGACGTACATCACGGAGAGACGGGAGATGGAAACCGAATCTCGGAGTGGATCCAGCTTTTTGAGGACATACTTGGCAATCAGCCGATCGTATTCCTCGTGAGATTCCGGGCTGTCATACTCACCCAAGTAGTAATCTTTGCCATTTATCCGGACTCGAGCATTCCCGGACGGCCTGTGAAGTGCGTACTTCGGCAACTTGCGTGACATTGCGGCGACCCCAAAACGGGTATGGAAACGGGTATAAACTCGTTTCACGCCGCACTGCCGTTTCCGGCAGGTTACCTCAAGTTGAGGTACAGCAAGGACTTAGAAAAGTCGGGGCGACACGATTTGAACGTGCGACTTCCTGCTCCCAAAGCAGGCGCTCTAGCCAAGCTGAGCTACGCCCCGATATGTCCCGACGACTGAGTGTGATCTCAGTGGATGTCATGACACCGCATGCAAAAAAGAGTTCGTCGCCGAACCTCCAGTCCACAGCGGTCCGGAGTGTAGCGAGGGTTGGCTTCCGTTTCCAGAGTCTTCACCCTAGTTGATTGGGGAAGTTTTCAGGAGAAGGAAAATTTCAGGTGGCCATCGTGTGGGCCGTGCGAAATCACAACCAGAACCGGCGACTTATGCCGAATTTCATTACAATAAAATCTTTCCTGTAACCGACATTCTTCAATCAGCCTTCGTTCTCTTGTGGAATCGGCTGGTCCCGGAATTACGGTCCAGTAGCGCTTGGCGGGGCGGTTGACGCGGACGGGGGTCTCATTGTGTCTCCAACGGCCTTGGGTTTATTCAGCATCACCATCGCCATTCCAGTCGCCGCCAAAACCAAACCAATATAGAAAACAGCGCTTGGAGATTCGAACTTCTTTCCATGCGAAAAGATGGTCAGAGATGCAATGGTATTGATAATAGGCGCTCCGGCAAACACGAGTGGCGCGACAATCAGGGGGCCCGCTGCACCCGCCTCTTTGACAGCAAAGATCACACAAAGCGCACCGGCCGCTCCTGAGATTCCTGCCAACAGACCCCAAGTCAGGCTGGAAGGTGCCCAATTCAAGGCCGCTGGATTCTTGACGGTCGGATCACCCTTCCAGAAGATGAAAATACTGGGGATCAGCACAGCTACTAAAAAATACGCGACACCAACC
>JANPHT010000202.1:0-9904 GCA_031424595.1 Planctomycetota bacterium | reverse complement strand
GCAGCCGGCGCTGGCACATTTGGCTATGGGAAATCTCTGCTGGATTGAAGAAGACGCTCAGACGGCGCTGTTTCACTTTGAGCGGGCCATTGCAATTCGTGATGATATCGTGGTGGTTTTGAATAATCTGGCGTGGCTGATTTCTCACGATGAGAAGACGCCTGACCTGGAGCGAGCGATGGCGCTGGTGAATGTGGCTCTGGAAAAACAGCCCCAGAACGCCAGCTTTCTGGATACTCGGGGAACGATCTATTTCCTGCAGAAGGAATGGTCGAAAGCCCTGACCGATCTGGAAAAGGCACTGTCTGGCGTCCGTGATCAGCGCGCTGTACATGACAAACTTGCCGTGATCTATCAGGAACTGGGGATGGCAGAGATTTCGGCACAACACAGGTTGATGAGTGAAGAGACAGCGAAGCTCCCGCAGGCGACGAGGCCCTGAATGTTGTTTCGGGAACACGGGCTCACTGGCGCTGCTGTTCTGCCGATGCTGAAAGAGCTGCGATTTGCAGAGACCCGGGTAGCTGGAGCATGTTTCACGGACGCAAGAGAACCTTTGCAGAATCAAATAGAGATCCGCAGATGAAAATTGTCGGGCTGAATGCGTACCACGGTGATGCCGCTGCGGCCTTGGTTGTGGATGGCCAGTTGATTGCTGCCGTGGAAGAAGAACGCTTCAATCGAATCAAACACTGGGCTGGATTTCCGGCTGAGTCAATTCGCTGGTGTTTGCAGCAAGCGGGGCTGAAAGCTTCTGATATCGATCATGTGGCCATCTCGTTCAATCCGAAAGCCAATCTGCTGAGGCGAGTCGGCTTCGTGGCGACTCATTGGCCTTCGATGTCGGCCATTCTGGATCGCCTCAAACGCCAGGGCAAAACACGAGGACTCGAAGACCAGTTTGCTGAAGCCGTTGGTGGTGATCGAGGACAAATCAAGGCTGAGTTCCATCGGATTGAACACCACCAGACACACGTCGCCGCCGGTTTTCTGATTTCGCCTTTCGAAGAAGCGGCGGTATTGTCAGTGGATGGCATGGGTGACTTTACGAGTACTCTGACCGCTCATGCCAAAGGGAATGACTGGAAGGAGTTTGATCGCGTCTTTTTTCCGCATTCTATTGGTTTCCTTTACACTGCCATCACCATGTACCTGGGGTTTCCGTACTACGGTGACGAGTACAAAGTGATGGGACTGGCTCCGTATGGTGAGCCGGAATTTGCTGACTTCTTTCGCAGGATGATTCGACCGAAGGGAGACACTTTTGAGTTGAATCTCGACTATTTTACGCACCACAGGAAGGGAGTTCGAATGACCTGGAACGACGGCGCTCCGGTCATCGAGCCTTTCTTCAGCGGCAAGCTCATTCGCGAACTTGGCCCTCAGCGTGATCGCAAGGCTGCGATGACATCGCGGCATGATAACATCGCCAAATCTCTGCAGGTGGTGACGGAAGAGATCATCATGCACTTACTGAACCGTCTCCATGCAAAGACGGGCTGTGCCAATGTCTGCATGACGGGCGGTGTGGCGATGAACTCTGTGGCCAACGGCAAGATCACAACGCAGACGCCGTTTAAGAACGTCTACATTCCTGCGGGAGCGGCCGACAATGGGACGTCATTTGGGGCGGCCTTTTATGTTTGGAATCATCTGCTGAAGAAGTCTCGGACATTTGTTCAGGATCATGCCTACTGGGGATGTTCATCGACCAACGATGAGGCAATTGCGGCGGCGAACGCTGCTGGCCTGCCGTATGAGTTGCTGGATGACGCGAGCCTTGTCGATCGCGTGACGGATCTGATGATTAACGGGAATGTTGTGGGATGGTTTCAGGGGGCGATGGAGTTTGGAGCTCGAGCACTTGGCAATCGCACTCTGCTGGCGGACCCCAGACGCACAGACATGCGGGACATCATCAATCTGAGGATCAAATTTCGCGAAAAGTTCCGCCCGTTTGCCCCGAGCATTCTGGAAGAACACGTCGGGGATTGGTTCGAGATTAGTGAAGCGACGCCTTACATGGAAAAGGTGTTTCCGATTCGGGCCGAGAAACATGCGATCATTCCGGCGGTGACTCATGTCGACGGCAGCGGTCGTTTGCAGACTGTGTCGAAGCGGACGAATCCGTTGTATCACCGACTGATCAGTCGGTTCCATGCGAAGACGGGAGTGCCAATCGTCCTTAACACTTCGCTGAATGAAAACGAACCCATCGTCAGAACTCCTGCAGAAGCGATCAGCTGCTTTCTGCGAACTGATATGGACGTGATCGCAATCGGCAGCCTGCTGCTCGATCGTCATCGAGCTGATTTCCCGGAACAGTTCAGGAAAAGGGTTACATAGTTCTTGGTGCGATAAAACGGATGTTAAATCGCAGGTGATTGATACACAAGTGCTTAGTTCTTGGTGCTTGGATGGAACACTGAAACGCAGTGTGCTTGGTGCCATAAATCGCAGGTTGAATCGCAGTGCTTGGTTCTTGGTTGAATCGCGGAAACGCGAGTAGGTAATCGCAAGTAGGCAGTTGGCTCGGCGGGGGATAACCGTTGGGCTTTTTTTGTGCGCTAAATTCGGGTTTCAGGGATAGAATTCGGATCGTCATGATCTGTTTGATGGCAAGGGATGCGGATAAAATCGCCAATGTTTCGCGTCTGGAATTCCACGGAAGAGGTTGAAAATGCAGTCCCCATTTCCCGGTATGGATCCGTATCTTGAAGCTCTGTCGATTTTCCCCGATTTTCACGATGGATTCATTGCTTACCTTCGTGAAGCCATCCAACCGAGGTTACCTGAACCTTATTATGCTGCTTTGGGCCGACGTGCTTGGGTGGAAGTATCAGAACGATTCATCGGGCCCGATGTTAGTGTGATCACATCGAAACCAAAGTTCCCGGATACGTTGGGGGCTGTCGTGACGCTGACAGTTTCCGAGCCGATCGTGGTTCACGTTCCCCATGACGAACAGACGGAGACTTTTGTTGAGATTTATACGGGTCGCGGTCAGGATCGGCGTCTGGTGACGGCCATTGAAGTCTTGAGTCCCAGCAACAAACAACCTGGTGAGAAAGGCCGGGACTTGTATCTGCGTAAACAGGCGGAGTTGCTGGATTCTCAATGTCATCTGGTCGAAATTGACCTCCTGCGTGGCGGAACACATACCACGGCCGTGCCGGAAGATCGCCTGCGACGAAAGGTGCCAGTCTTCACGTACCACGTTTGCTCACACCACTTCGATCGTTTCGAAGATTTTCTGATTTACCCTATCCACCTGCCAGACCCGTTGCCCACGATCAGTATTCCTCTGTTGCCTGGTGACGGTGAAGTCTCAGTGAGTTTGCAAGAAGTCTTTGAGCGGACGTATGCCGCTGGGCCGTATCATCGCGAAGTCGATTATGCCGAGACGGTGCCACTGCCAGAAATGACGCCGGAACAAGCACAATGGGTTGGGGAAAGAGTTGGGCGATAGACTGAGTAGAATCGCAGGTGAAAAAGCAGGTGCTTTGTGCTTGGTGCCTTGTGCTTGGTTGAATCGCACAAACGCAGGTGAAAGAGCGGTCGAAAACGCAGGTGAAAACGCAAGTGTCTAGCGACAATTGTTTTTCCCGGTCGTGTTGGCAGTTGGCAGTTGGCTATGCTGTGGGTTGGTGTTTGCGATGCTTTCGATGGAGCAGTGCGCACAACGCGGCGGTGGAGAGAGCCACGATCGACGAGGTTTCCGGGACAGCGGCGAATTCTGCCGTGAGGGAGAAATTGTTGATCGCGGGGCTATGATCGAAGCCGGTCGCGTAGAAATCGGTCCAGCCCCACATTGCTTTCCCCCCAGTCGCCATTGTTTACCATGGCATCTGATCTGCAGAGATTGAATCGCAGTCCCTGAGCCGTTCTAAAACGATGCATCAATTAGTGAAAGCCGGTCTTTTCTCAGGTCCCGTGAATGCAAAAAGACCGGAGCCGCAAACGGCCGGTTTTGTCAGCGTAGTTCGGTGACACGGCTGGGTCGCGGTCTATATCGCCAGCGACCACTACTCGATGATTCCTCCGAACCGGCTGGTCATTAACGATGCGTTTACGAACGTCCGGGATTTCACCTTGTCTTGAAACTCAACCAATGGTGTTGCAGTGAGATGCAGCCAACGGATTCAATCAATCCAGATTTCTCAAACTTTAAAATAGAATTTTTCTGATGACTCCACCGACAACCCCCGCCGTTCCAATGATTCCTAGAAATATGACGACCGATGGTTCAGGCACCGCTGTTCCGGTCAGGACAATGTCGTCCAGCCGAATTTGACTTGAGCTGGAAGTGTTGGTGAATCTGAGCGAAAACGAGTTTGAGAGTGGCACGTTAGTTGGCGTACTCGATAGCAGTCGCCAGATAGCCGTTCCTGTCCCTGTTGGCTGTGCAGGTATGGAGGGGCTCAAATTGAAGAAGGTTATGTTGTCGGTACTGTAGGCAACCACAAGCTCTGTCAGGTTCGAAGCAGTTGCCGACTTGAAGGCTCCGAAGGAGAGTCCGAATGAACCGGACGCGTAACCCAGTGTGTTGATGCCGCTGATCTGTAGAGTACTCGTTCCATTGCTTGCAAGGAAGACGTTTCCGCCCCCAGAAGCACCACTATTGTTGCTCGGAGTTGTGTTTCGAACATCGCCAGTACCGCTGAATGTAAGCCCCACTCCGTTCGTATATCCCGAGTAACTGGAAATCGGGGTTGGGCTGCTGACCGGGCTCCCAAAGCTCTCTGAAAAGATAATTGCGCCACGGCAGGGGAGATTCAAAGCACCGCAAAAAAGGACAGACAGAATTATGGCACGGATCATCAATTGCTCCCATCATCACCGCATTGCCGATCACTAATATCGGCACACTAGTTTGGTGGAGCGTTTTTTAACCCATGGGAGTAGTTGTTTCAATGTCTGTTGTGCCACAATTTTCTGCACTATGTGCAAGTGTATTTAACGCATGGGTAATGATTCAATGGTCGCCAGCGTGTTGTGTGGCGACACTACACGCATTCCCCTACAGCAACTCAACATCGGCTTCGTCGACCAGGACCGACGCGCCTTGTTGCATGAAGTTCACGATGACGGTCAGGCGGTGCTGGGAGTGGACTTTTGAGATCGTCCCGCGGAGACCGGTCATCGCGCCGGTCTTGACAATGGCTGCTCGGCCGATGAGCGGTTTGGGTTCAGGCTGGACGTCGTTGCCTCGTTCAATGACAAAGCGGATTCGTTGCAGGTCCAGCAGAAGCTGTTCGGACTCAGTGACTGGCAGGCATCGAGAGATGCAGCCCGTCGAAACCGCGTCGTGTCGTGCGACTTCATCGCCTCGAATAAAGACGTAGCCAGTGAACAGGGGAATGTAGCTGGTCCGAATACGGCCCTGTGGGGATCGCTTTCTCTGCTGTACCATGGGCCCGTAATGAGCGATATTCAGTGGCCGTAGTTTGCGCATGAACTCCTTTTCATGGCGGGCCAGGGTGTACATGGCAAACCACAACTCATCGATCCCCGCCGCTGGTGCGTCCAGCAGGTTTTCGGGGAACATGTCCGGTTCTTTGGCAAGGATGGGCATGGGAAAGAGTCTTCAGTGATCAGTTTTCAGTCTTTAGTTTTCGGTCTTTAGTTTTCAGTCCTTAGTTTTCAGTGATCAGTGATCAGAAAATTCCTGACCACTGACGGCTGAAAACTGCCAACTCTTTGAACAAACCTGATACGCTCATCGGCATGTAGACGAAACTAGCTTCAGACGAATGGTCGTTGGGCTGACAGGTTCCCTTTTGAACGAGCTTTTTCGCGGGTGTTGAATGATTCTGCTTCTCGGAGGTTACGGTTACGTTGGGAATGCCGTTCAGAAGAATCTGACAGCACGGAATTTACCGTTTGCAGCCGTCTCTCGGAGTACTTCCGATTATTCCAATCCTGACGTGCTGGTCAAGATGTTGAGAGATCTTCGACCAGAGTTTCTGATCAACGCGGCTGGCTACACGGGGAAACCGAATGTCGATGCCTGCGAGGTTCATAAAGCCGAATGCCTGGACGGTAACGCGGTTCTGCCAGGCGTCATTCGCGCCGCGTGTGAGCAAACGAAAACGCCCTGGGGCCATGTCTCGTCGGGGTGTATCTTTACAGGAGCAAAGCCGGATGGCAGTGGCTTCCGAGAAGAAGATGCTCCGAATTTCTCGTTCCGGCAAAACAACTGCAGCTTTTATTCTGGCTGCAAGGCTTTGGGCGAAGAAGTGCTGGAAGGGGCCGAGCAGTGTTTCATCTGGCGGCTGCGAATACCGTTCAGCGATATCGACGGTGCAAGAAACTATATCAGCAAAATGATGCGATACGATCGCCTGCTTTTGGCAACCAACAGTCTGTCTCAACTGGATGAATTTGCAGATGCGTGCGTCACCAGCTGGATGCAACGCATCCCCTTCGGGACTTACAACCTTACAAATCCCGGCAGCGTGACGACTCGCGACGTTGTGGGACTCATCAGGAAGCATGGCCTCTCAGACAGGACGTTTCAGTTTTTTGAGTCTGATGACCAATTCATGCAGATGGCCGCAAAAACGCCACGATCAAATTGCGTGCTCGACAGCAGCAAGGCAATCGCCGCCGGGTTGCCTCTCAGCCCGATTGAAGTGGCTCTTGAGAAAGCCATGAAGAATTGGACAAAGTAGGTCGATCTGTCTCAGATCGACAGTCCCCGCGCAGAGTCTCTGTCGCCACGCCCGTGACTAACGTCCGACCCTGTGCTTTGGCCGTGAGGCGCGGTAGCCGTATTCGATGGCAAACCAGTCGGCGAATTGTTCGCGTTTGCGGAAACTGGTGTTGCGATCGTCGTTGATGTGACCGATCTCATGGATCAGGACGTTGTTGAGATAGAAATCCCGGATTGTGTTTTCGGTCCAGATCAGACGCCACAGATTTCCATCCTGCACCCATCGCCCGCCATACATCTCACTCTCGATGCGTTGCGCGGGCCTTGGCGCTCGAACATAGAGTTCTTCCAGAGAGGCTTCGATCGGGTATAGATAAACGGCCGAACCCCACTGCAAGCCATAACAGGGGAAAAGTCGCCGTTTGCGAGTCATCCGGCTGAACTGAACCACCTCCAGTTTCTCTTGAAATTTGGGAGGCAGCTGCAACACGCGTTCGCGAACATCGTCGGCGCTGACAGAGTGCATATACCCGGATCCCGCTGGCT
The DNA here is from genome assembly GCA_031424595.1 of Planctomycetota bacterium. Taxonomy (GTDB): domain Bacteria; phylum Planctomycetota; class Planctomycetia; order Planctomycetales; family Planctomycetaceae; genus SXXK01. Next base: position 2,703 of record JANPHT010000202.1, on the reverse strand, counting down.
GAATCACGACCTTCAGAGAATCAGTCGAGGCCGTTTTGTCGGTTTCAGACGGTTCGTGCCAAACTTCAGGCGCATCGAAAGCGCGACCGCTGGCGAGGCCGTCACCGCGATGTTGATGCGCGGAGGCCGGTCGAGCCGATGGTCGTCCACTCGACGCCCGGTTGCGACGAGCCGATTGAAGATTGGAGCGTGTGGTCGTTCTTCGGTGGGATTTTTGGTTGGACATGACAGCACCCGTAGACAAGAGGCTCGGCGAATCGGGAACGATTCGTTCGATTCCTCATGGTGTGGATCGGACGGACTCGACATGAGGCCGTTCGACAAAGACGGGCATCCGTTCAGGAGGGACTTGACTGCCCGTCGTACTCCTCTGGGCAGTTGATAGCTCACCGGTCACAGTGAGGTGCCACGATACTATCCAGGCTGGCCGGCGAATCCAGATGAACACTGCAAGTGACGGATATGAAAGGGCTTATGTCGCCAGTCGAATGAGAGACGGTCTGGAATGCCGTCGTACTCGGGTGCTAAAGCCTTTGACGGCAAGCTGTTGCGGAACCCAACCCATGACGGACCGATTTTGACGGCTTGTACACTACACAACGACCATCCATTGAACACGCATGTAGTGATCACGTGTTCAGTTTCGAAGGCATTATTCTGGATTTGGCTGACCGGAGGCTTCACTTTCAATGTCAGCTGGCATTCCTCGTGGGTGCAGAAAATGCCGGAGAGCCTGCGTCACGCGTTGTTCAATCCGGCTGGTCGCTCGGTTTTGTGGGATCCGGCGGAAGGTTAATGGCCGCCCGGCAATAAACTTCACTTTGGATGATTGAGTCTGGTGTGCAGCGGTTTTTCTTGCGGGAAAGCGTTGCTGCTCACTGCGGCCGAATTGATTTTGTCGAGGTTGTGTTGTGCGTTTGAATCGGATTCAACAACTCATTGCGTTCTGCTGCCTGCTGTGCAGCGCAGGCTGCGGCGCGGCTGTGCAGAAGACCGGAACTGAACAATTGGTTTTGTCGGATTCCGTCGACCGTGCAATTGATCAGCTGGATCTTGCTCCGCTGGCGGGGCGAAAGGTCTTCCTGGACACAACGTACATGCAAACGTTCAAAGGCCCCAACGTCTATGTGAACTCTGACTACATCACCAGCGCGCTGCGTCAGAAACTGACAACGACTGGATGTCAGATGGAACTGAATCGGACTGAAGCCGACTACATCCTGGAAGCGCGAGTCGGAGCGCTCGGGACCGATACGATGGAAGTCACCTATGGAATTCCCTCCAGCAATGGACTTGGTGCAGCGGCAACCGCTCTGAGTGGCGTTCCGGCGGTGCCAGCCATTCCCGAGATTTCGGTTGGCAAGCGAAACAACATGATGGGCGTTTCCAAGATCGTGGTGTTCGCCTATCACCGTGACACAGGAATTCCTGTCTGGCAGTCTGGGGCCGCTGTCGCTCGCAGTGATGCCAAAGATTCATGGTTTATGGGTGTCGGTCCGCTGACTCGCGGGAGCGTTTATAAGAACGTGACACTGGCGGGGAACAAAGTGAATTCGCCCTTTGAAAAGAAAAATGTGCGTGGGGTCAAGCCGTTGACGATTGCCGATCGACATAGCTACGTACATCCGGCTGTGCTGGAGAAGCAGCTGGCGGATGCCAAAGAAATCGAAGCCGCCCAAAAAGCGGTGGAGCAGGCATCGCACGAAGAGGGCACGGAAGGTTCGGCGACGCTGGAGCAGTCCGCAGATGCAAGTTCCTTCCCGGATGGGGCTATAACGCCGCTGCCCGTGCCACCGCCTGTTGAGTAATCGGTGAATCGGCCCTGGATCTGCGGGCGGTCATGGCTGGTGAGCGTTCCCGCGATGCAAGTTCTTCAGCTTTTAGCCGGGTTCAAAAGGGCGGTCCGAGATTCTGAGCACTCGGGAGTTCTTATAAGATTCGTGACTCGGCAAGTTCGCGAAACAATTCGATCAGGATTTTCTCCAGTCGACTCCCGCCTTCGCCGGCGACTCGGACAATTTTGTCGATGTCGGCTGGCTCGAGCGCATCGGGCAGGCACATATCGGTCACGATGGAAAAGGCGAGAGTCCTCAGGCCGGCGTGAGTTGCCGCAATGCATTCCGGAACGGTCGACATCCCGACGATATCGGCACCCAGGGTTCTGAGCATGCGATACTCGGCACGCGTTTCGAGGTTTGGTCCCGGCACAGCGACGAGCACGCCTTTGTGAGCGGAGATGCCAAGTCGCAGGGCAATCGTCCGCGCGCGGTCGATCAGGATTCGATCATAAGGCTGGCTCATGTCAGGAAATCGAGGCCCGAGGCGGTCATCGTTAATACCTCGCAGCGGATTGTCAGGCAGGAGATTGATATGGTCTTCCAGAATGATAATGTCGGCCAGCGAGTACTGAGGATTCATGCCTCCGACGGCACTCGTCAATACCAGCGTGTCGGCCCCCATGGCTTTCATCACTCGGATGGGAAATGTCACCTGCCGCAGTGAATAGCCTTCGTAATAATGGAATCGGCCTTCCATGGCGAGAATCGGCACGCCCTCCAGCGTTCCACACACGAGCTTTCCTGCATGAGACGGAGCTGTCGATCTTGGAAAGTGCGGGATTTCGGCGTAGGGGATTTCGATATCCGCCTTGATCCGTGTTGCGAGACCACCGAGTCCCGTTCCGAGAATCAAGCCTGCACGAGG
>JANPHT010000201.1:0-24090 GCA_031424595.1 Planctomycetota bacterium | reverse complement strand
TGCTGGCACATTTCCTTTCTGGCGAGTTGCTGGAGCTTTCTTCCGCGATCGCGCGATCAAAAGCTACGGATCCGGTGGACGCGGATTTCTGTCGCCGGTACCTTTCCCGCACTTGGCCCAGCACCTTGATGCCAACTCCGTTGATTGATGGTCGCGATGTACTGGAACGCGGTATTGCCGCAGGACCGGTTGTTAAAGCGCTTCTCTCCACGATTCAAGATGAACAACTCGATGAAATACTTGTCACACGAGAACAGGCACTTCTTCGGCTGCAACAGTTAATTAAGACGCTCAGTTAGTTTACTTCTGAAGGTTGATCTTCATGCCCTCTCACGTTCGATATGGCATCATCGGTGCCGGCGCGGTTTCTGATTTTCACCACGTTCCGGGGATCAAACTGGACCCTCGCGCGTCTTTAACGGCAATTTGCGACCCCAATGCGGACTTGCTGGCCCAGCGAGCGACAGAATGGGGGCCGGTTCGCACCTATTCAGACTACCGCCAGCTTGCAGCAGATCCGAATGTTGATGCCGTAATCATCGCTACGCCGAACTTTGTGCATCGAGAACAAGTCCTGGAATGTGCAAAAAATGGCAAGCACATTATGTGCGAAAAACCGCTTGGTCTGAGCTTCGCCGAGTCCGCAGAAATGTACCGGGCCGCACGCGATGCCAACGTGCGGCACATGACAGCCTTCACCTATCGATTTGCACCGTCAATGCGATACGTCAAACACCTTGTTTCAAGTGGTGTCCTCGGAACACCTCGGCATTTTCGAAGTCAGCGATTTCTGGACCTGCCGGAAACCAGTTGGGGCTGGAGGCAGATTAAGAGCCTGGCCGGAGCTGGCGACTTGTTCGACATGACGATTCATCGAATTGACTTTGCTCAGGACTTGCTCGGCCCCATCAAATCGATCTGCGGAGCTGTCGCTCAATTCGCAGCTCGCGACAAGACCGAAGACGGCCAACCATGTCCTCCGTCGGAAGTTGATGACTGGTCGAGTCTGATTGGATTCTTTCAATGCGGCGCTGTAGGAGTCTGGGAAGGCAGCACTTTGATGAAGGGGCATAACAACAAGGGTGTTGGCTACGAATGGGCGGAAGTAAACTGCAGCGAGGGTTCCGCCGCTTATCAGCTGACGGACCCCAATAACGTGATCCTGTCACGCAATGGCAAGGATATGGAAAAAATGCCCGTTCCGCAGGAGTTTCTTGTATTACCCGGCAGCCCTCGTGATCCATCGCAGGGCAAGCCAAGCACCGTGTTTCGATACGATCTTGTCTGGGAACTGACATCCGCAATCATTGAGGAACGCGAGGCGATCCCCGGTTTCCACGATGGCGCGACTGCTCAGGCCGTTGCGGATTCCGTGCTGGAATCTTTCGAACAACGTCGCTGGGTCGATATTCGAGCAGATCTTGGCTGATCGTGCTTCGTCAACTCCGGCACTTCGGGTTACCGAGATGCAGGCAGTCACTGGACTACTCGTAGTCGCAAATCTCCCTGACGCGAGACTCAGACCGAGTTTTTAGTCAGCACAAAGCTCGAGGTCACTCTGCCATCGGAAGTCCGAGTAGTCGATGGACCCAGTGGATCTGCAGTGCGTCAAACAACGCCAACGGAGGATTGCGGGCGGCGAACATCCGTTCTTCGTCACGGTTACCGTTCTTGCTGGTAAATCCTGTGGAGTGGCAAGAGGCGGTAAAATCGAATCGTTGCAATCGACACGTAAGATCTGAAACAGGTTCTTGACATCAGTATCAAAAGGGCATCGAATCCAGGAAACTCAATTGGATTGAAGGTATTCGACTCTCACGAGGGAATCTGCTTCCTTGAACAACTCCAATTCTCCCACACATCCTTCGCAATGCCAGTCAGGTTCTGACACGACTTTAATCCGAGGGCTCGGGCTGACTCAGTCCATCGCTCTGAACATCTCCAACATGGTAGGAATCGGGCCGTTTATCACGATTCCAGGCTTTATCGCCGCGATGAATGGTCCTCAGGCTCTGGTGGCCTGGGTAATCGCTGCCGTTCTTGTGATCTGCGATGGACTTGTCTGGAGTGAACTTGGTGCGGCGTTGCCCGGCAGCGGAGGTACTTACCATTTTTTAAGGGAAATCTTTGGCAAGAGTCATTCCGTCTGGGGGCGAATGCTGCCATTCCTTTTTGTGTGGCAATTCCTGGTGAGTGGCACCATGGAAATCGCCTCGGGCTACATCGGCGCGATGCCTTATGTTGAGTTTGTGTTTCCAGCATTGTCCGAAACCCTGCAAGGCTGGAATGTTCCAGGCGGCACCAGCACTTTGGCAGCGGGCTCCTGTCTCATCGTAACCTGGTTGCTTTCGCGTCGTATCGAGATCGTCGGCTGGATGGGAATCATCTTGTGCACTGGCACTCTAATCACCGTTGTGACTGTGATCGTCGCTGGTTTAATGAACTTTGATGCATCACTGATCACTTTTCCCGCTGACGCATTTCATCTGAACGAAAAATGGGTAAACGGCCTTGGAGCAGCCATGCTGATTGCGATTTACGACTATCTGGGCTACTACAATATTTGTCACCTTGGCGAAGAAGTACGCGATCCGGGAAAGACAATTCCGCGAGCAGTCATCACGAGTGTCATCGTTGTTGCCGCGATCTACCTGACCATGAATCTGTCCATCATCGGAGTTGTGCCGTGGGAAAAAGCGATGAAGTCGGAGCAGATCGCTTCGCTCTTCATGGAGACACTCTACGGACGCCAAGTGGCGGTATTATTCACAGGCTTGATACTTTGGACTGTGCTGTCCTGCATGTTTGCCATCACTTTGGGATACTCGCGAATTCCTTTTGCAGCCGCCACAAATGGCGACTTTCCTGGCATTTTCACTCGAGTTCATCCCACTAAGAAGTATCCCACGGTATCACTGTGGACGCTCGGGATACTGACGGCGGCCTTTTGTTATCTGCCGCTGCAGACTGTCATCGAAACAGCCGTGACCGTCCGGATTCTGGTTCAATTCGTTGCACAGATACTCGGACTGCACTTGCTGCGAACGACGCGTCCGGATGTGGTGATGCCCTTTCGCATGTGGCTGTATCCACTTCCCAGCCTGATCGCGTTGGTCGGTTGGCTGTTCGTCCTGGGAACTCGAGTACAACTGTTATGGGCCGTAGCGGCCGTCATCGTCAGCGGCGCGATTGTGTATTTTCTGTCCGTGGCCAAACCATTCGGGGCAGCCGCGCGCAAGGACCGTTGATTTTGTCGTCTTCAATTCTGCAACCAAATCACGCAGGCGATCGCCAGCACGATTCTGTAATACCCGAATGGCGTAAGTCCAAATTTTCCGAGTGCACCGACCATAAAACGGACACTCACGACGGCTGCAATAAATGCTGTCACCAGTGCCACGATGGGCATCGTGACACCGTAGTCGGCTATCATCTGATTTCCATGCTTCAGTCCTTCATAGAGAGTTGCCGCACTGAGCGTTACAAGACCAAGCAGAAAACTGAATTCGACCGCTGCCATCATACGAACATTCACCAGGCGACACCCCAGAATCGTAGCGAGGCTGCGACTAAAACCTGGCCAGAAGGCAAGACACTGAAGTAGGCCAACCAGCAATGCATCTTTCCAGGACATCTCCGCGATCTCCTTGCCCGTACGGGAGTCCGATTTCTGCGAGAGGTACCCCTGAATCAGAATCACAAGTCCTCCCACAAACAGCGCCACGGCGACTGTGAAAACACCAAAGAGATGAGCCTTAATCCAGTCCTTGAATAGCAGGCCAACCACAGCCGCAGGAAAGAAGGCAATGACGAGATTGATCAGCAACTTCAGGCCATCTGGGTCCCGGCCCAGCATTCCCTGTAGGATTTGACGAATCCGCCCGAAATAAAGGACCAGAACAGCGGCGATCGCACCCAACTGAATACAGATGGCCAGTGAATGGGCCGCTTCTTTTTGACGCTCGTCAGTATCCATACCCAGAAGGTGCTCGGCAATCAGCAGATGTCCGGTGGAACTTACGGGCAGGTATTCAGTCGCTCCTTCGACGAATCCCAGAATCACGGCCTGCATGAGCGTCAACGTCGGTTTGGCCAATTCTGGCTTTACGGCAGGCGACAAAGTCACTTCATCCGCGAAAAGTGACGCTGGGGCGAAAATCACGACCAGAAGGACGAGAGTCCGGATTGTGGCTTGAGTTGTCATTCGACGGCTTTCGCAGATTGAACAGGACAGTTTTTCCCGTTGAATACAACAAATGCCTTGTGCAGGTAAACCGCAGAATCACTGATAACTGCAGCCTCTGGCCTCTTTTCCAAAATCGAAATCAATGATTCAAAACGAACTTCGCATTTCTGAAACACTGACCCCACGGGACTTACTTTTGAACAAGTCCACGACTGCGACACCACTGGCACCCACTCGGTAGGTAATTGCACCTTCCAAGCTGGTCATCAGGATTTCGGAACGGGAAAAAGTGGTCGTCAAGGCGTTTTTCAGACGCTCGTCCTTGGCACTGACGGCAACATATCGTGGTCCAATTTGATTGGCCAGGGTTTTCGAATTGGCTGATGTGCTGCCATGATGAGGACTGACGAGTAGATCACAAACTGGCAGTGCAGACATCAATTGAGATTGTCCCTCCCCCTCAAGATCTCCTGGCAGGCAAACACATCTGCCCGCATAGTGAACGAGAGCAACCAGACTGGACGCATTATCGCCCTTGTTACTATTTAACTTCAGATCAGCCTGCAAAAAATCGACCGACATTTCGCCGATGACGATTCGATCACCATGCATTCCTATGTCGCACCGGAGTCCCAGGGATGAAATGGTGTCCAGTACGTGCAGAACCTCCGGGGCTGTCGACCTTACAAACTCAGCAGTGAGTATCACTTGACCGACTGGCATTCGGTCCAGAAGGCTGGTCACCGCGTTGTAGTGATCCATGTCCGGATGTGAGATGACGATCGCGTCGATCATCCGATAGCCTTTCTTCCAGAGAAATCGACTGATCAGATCGGCCGTTCTGTCGCCGCGGTTCAAAGCGCCGGCATCAAACAGCATTACTTTCCCACCGGGTGCTTCGACAATAACCGCATTGCCGTGTCCGACGCTCAAGACCGTACACTCCAGATTGTGCTTTGAGGGTGTCTGGCAGACCACCCAGAAAAGGCCGCTGACAACAGCCAGCAACGATAGTCGAAGCCATTGGCGGACCAGGGATTGAGTGGCTACTGCGGATGCCACAAGGAGCAAATAATAGGACGGCAGAAACCACGCTGGCAGATCGGGAATTGTCACAAAACCCAAACGCACATCGGCGGATAACGCAACAACGTAGTTGAGCAAAGCCAGCAACGTTCCGAAAACAAATCCGGGCAGGAAAGCCAGCGGTGGTACGACAAGTCCGACTGCGATAAAAACATAGCCCGCGATAAGTGTGCCCGTGGTAAACGGAATCAACAGAATGTTAATCAGCATTCCGGTGAGCGAGACCATGTGGAACTGCGTGGCAACAAGAGGAGCTGAAAGCGTTGTCACGGCAATCATTTGGCGACAACTCAACCCCAGCCAACCAGCAGCGGACGTTCGAAAATCGCGAATTCGATCCTGCCATGTGAGCGCATCCAGAGGAACGGGGCGGTCGGTAACAGGTGGCGCATGATTTGAAACCCACCCCAATGCTCCAACGGCGAGAAACGAAAGCCAGGCACCAACGTCAAACGCGATTGAGGGATCGAAGGTGACCAACAGCAATGTTGTGGCACCAATCAGCGATCCCATGCGAAGATCGCGGCAAAACACTTGCCCCAGAATATGCAGCACGATAAAAACCGTCGCGCGCATGACCGACGGACGCAAGTCCGTCAGGAAGCAATAGAAAATGCAGACGATTCCACCAAGCACAAGTGCCCGCGTGCGAGGAACCAGAAGCAGGTTCTGAATTCGAACCAGGAAGACATAAAGTATCCCGACATGAAGTCCTGAGATCGCAAGGAGATGCATGGTGCCACTGGAAATAAAATCGCGTTCCAGGTCTCGCGTCAGATGACCCCGATTTCCAAGCAACAAAGCCTCCGCGGTGGCTCGATTCCCCGGAGAAAGATGGGTCTTCAGAATGGCTACGGTCTGCTGTCGAAACCCTGAAAGTAGCGACTGAGGATGCCACCAACTGCTCTGAAGTACGCGAGCGGCTGCTGGATGTTTCAAAAATATCATGACCGAAACCCCATTTCGGTGGAGATGCCTGGCGTAGTCAAATTCACCAGGGTTCAGGGGCCCCTCGGCTCGATCGATCTGCCCGGTGAGTTCGACACGATCGCCCCACCGCAGCAGCGATGTCGCGTCGCCTTCCACAAGCACCCGACACATGCCTCGAATGGGAAGTTCCTGCTCTGGCAACACAAGAGACTTTGCCTTGACCAGAAACAGTGTTCGCATTTGTTGAGGACGCGAAGACTTCGACGCGTTTGAGTCAACGACTGAATCAAGCGCTGGTATATTGGCGACGAATCCTGTGAGACGCACCGCACTATCTTCCAGAACATGCCCTTCAGCGGCGAGTTGCCCAATATCACGACCATCCTCGGTTGAACTTCTGACGGTCCACAATGCTCCACCGAGGCAAATCAGAGCAGCACCAAGGCAAATGAACTCCATTGCAGCTTTGTGACAGCGAACCATCACCGCCGCGACGGAAAGCAGCACGCACGTCATGGAGATCGAAAGAAACGGAGTCCAGGCGAAAAACTCACTGAGCCAGATTCCACTGACTATAAGCGCCGCCACGGCCATAGAACGCGGTATTTGGAGCGGCTGCGGAGTGCGGCTGCGATGTTGATCGCGTCTTGATTTTGGCGATTTTAATGTCACGACTCGCGCCGGCGGTTATCCAAAATGGGCTGTAGCTCTTCGACAAAATCGTGGACATCCTGAAACTCGCGATAGACGGACGCAAATCGCACGAAGGCGACTTTGTCCAGATCTCTCAACGCATTGAAAACTAATTCACCTATCAGACGCGAAGGAACTTCACGTTCTCCGTCTTCATAAATCGCGGCTTCCACTTCGCCGACGAGCAAATCGACTTGTTCCGGGCTGATCGGCCTTTTATAGCAAGCCTTTTCCACACCCGCACGAATCTTCTCGCGATCAAACGGCACGCGAGTCCCGTCCTTCTTAATAACTCGGACTGGAGACTCTTCGATTTTTTCATATGTTGTAAATCGTCGTTCGCAACTCAGGCACTCGCGACGTCGACGAATTGAAAAGTCCTGACTATTGCGAGAGTCTATGACTTTGGTTTCGTCGTGTTTGCAATAGGGACAGCGCACGGGGATCGCCTGAAAAAATCGGAACCAGTAAACTCGTCAATCTGTCTGCATTGTATGCGGGCGAGGCTATCGGGTTTCAAGTCACTTGATGGCACCAAAGCCAACACGCCCGCGAATTCAATGATTGGCCCCGGGGATCGAGTCACAAGACAACCACGGCTTGCTGTCACAACTTTGTTAAACTGTCCTTGTCCTTGACCAGTCGGCTGAGTGCCTTGAATTGCCCAGTACCCGCTTTTTCACACCATTCGAACGCGATGGCTTCTGAGGAGGTGATTTTGACCCCGGCCTGCAGCATGCGACTGATGGCCACAGCATGGTCTGCAGAATGCCGACTGCCAACTGCGTCACTCGCAATGTAGACCGCGTACCCCCTCGAAAGCAGGTCGAGTGCTGTCTGCTGCACACAGATATGAGTTTCAATTCCCGTGAGGATGATTTGAGGCGTCGCGCCTTCTCCGAGTACAGGCAAGACACCGGCACCATTCAACACCTCACCGGCACTGAATCGCAGTTTTTCGAGACGTGGCAGACTCACTCGATAACTGCCAAGTTCTTCCACACTGCGCCCAAGTCCCTTTGGATACTGTTCCGTCAGTATGCTATGAACGTCCAGGATGGCAGCAGCCTCCAGAAGAAAACGAATATTGTGAACGATCAGATTACCCTGAGGAATTGAGGGCAGCAGTCGCTCCTGAACATCAATGACAACAAGGCAACTGCGCCCGACAGTCAGCATTTCGGAACTGCGGTGCCATTCTGAATCAGGCGACATGTTGTTTCACCAGATGGGTCACAAAAAAACAGCGCAGGGCATTTCTGAATCGAACACCCTGATCATAGGCAACGGTGGATGAGTCCTCACGAATTGCAATGCCTTCCTCGCAACCCAAATACATGAGCCCACGATTCTTCCTGAGTACTTGCTCCGAACCAAACTCGCGATCCAGACAGCATCGATCAATCGGCTCCTTCCGGTGATTGAAACGAGGCATCACCTACAGGCTGTTGCGACGTGGTCGGAATTCGCCTTCGGGCGACCGAGGAGGACGGTCCGACCCACCGCCAGGGCCTGAGAAACCAAGCGACCCTCTCAAGAAAGCCTGCCGTTGCTGCGTGAATCTGTTGTAACGGGTCAGCAATTGTTCTTCTGGTGACTGTGAGCTGACCGTTTGTGCCAGCAACTCAAGTCTCTTTCGTGCTTCTTCCGGAGGCATTGTCATCAACGCTCGACGAAATGATTTTTCCGCGTCTGTCTTGTCCGGCAGTGAGGCAAACGCATCAATGATTTGCGAACGATCCACGTCGAATTGTTTCCTCAGATCATCCCCCAGGGCAATCGTGGCTTTGTCGAGTATTGTGAAGAGCGTCATATACAACCAAGGACGAGCAAATGGCTTTCGACCCATGTCCTGAATCATCGATCGAAATTTCGATGTCCATTCTTCATCTCTGATATTCTTCAGAATGGCCGCCTTGACCAATTCTTCTTTTGCTTCAATGTCTCCCGGCTCACCTTGATTCTGAAAGCTGTCAAAAACAGACAGCGTCAGCCGTAATGCCTTGTGCTTGCCGGAGGTCAATTGCGCCAGTTCGTTCTTCAGTGAAGAATCACGTGCTTCCGGGGGAACGGCTTCTGAAATGATACGTGAGAATTCTTCAAACGTGAGATGCAACGCGGGCAGGCGTACTGAAGGAGGCCCGGTAAATGTCACGGAGATCTCCTGCCTTTGATTGGACAATTCGCTCCATCGCGTTTTTACAAATTCAAGCGACTCCTCTTCAGTGAGTTCTCGAAAGGATTCTCGATCATTCTGCGACAGGCTTGACCACCACGCAAAATAATGATCCATCGTATGCCTGAGATGCGGATCCTTTTGAGTCTGCTCAAAGACATCGGCTATCTCCGTGCGTCTTTTCTCAGGCTGCAATTTGTAGAGCGAGAAGCTTTTCTGAATATTGTCTTTCTGCTCAACGGACAGTTCATTGAACTCCATCAACTTTTGTGACAACTGGATTTGCTTGTCGCTGCTGCGGCCCCATGCGATTACAGCGCCGCATGCGCCCAGCGTCATACAAAACACAGGCAACAAAACCTTGCTTAATCGAAAAGCGCTGCTCATGGTGATGGAGCCTTTTTCTCACCGACATCATTGATCATCGTCGCAACCCGTTTGAGAAATTCCGCATCAGGGATTGAATATAATTTCGGGTAGTCCTTCAGCATTTCCAGTTGCTGAAGCAGCTGAACATCTTCCGAATCCTGACGCTGATCCTTACCAACTCGGGCGAGGAGAAAGCCGGTAGCACATCCAAAGAAACCTACTGCAGCCCAGAGGATCATTTTTCGGGGCGAAGCAACAGCCAAAATGCTCCGAATCCTGCGCGACGACTGGTTGGCTGCGGAATCATCGACATCGGAAATGGCATCAAGCGAGGCAAGCGTCTTCTGTGTGAATTCGCCACTGGCAGTTGCCTCACCCAGCGAATCCAGCAATTGCCACGTGCGATCCAGTGACTCCGCATAGCCCCTCAGAGGCGGATTACCACCCAACTCGCGCTCAAGCCTGCTACTGTCATCATCGCTCAGTTCACCATCAAGGTAAGCAACGAGTTCGGTAAGTTGCGGATCAATATCATCCGCAAACTCATCGTCAGCATCGATGTCATTCTGATGGGGCATAAACTCACGCTCAGGATTATTCGAGGGCCATGTCTTCCGGACATTCTATTCAGATAAAGCGTTCTAAAGCTTCCTTGAGCTTTCCCCGTGCTCGCGAGATCAATGATTTTACCGCGACCGGGCCCAGGCCCATGATATCTCCGATTTCTTCGTAGCTCATTTCCTCAAATTTATGGAGCACAACAGCTGTTCTTTGACGCTCACTGAGTTCTTCGATGGCGTTTCGCACGACAGCCCGCAACTCTACAGAATCAAGTTGTCGAGTCGGCATAAGTGCCGACTTTTCTGCCAGGTTTTGACCCTCAGGGCGTAAATCATGCGTGCCAGATCCGGAAGCGAGTGGGATTTCTCTTCGTCGCGCTGCGCCACGTTTCTGGTTGCTGGCGAGATTATGAGCAATCCGGAACAGCCACGTAGAAAATCGAGCGGTGGGTTCATATCGATCCCTCGATCGAAAGACCCTTAGAAACGCTTCCTGAGCAAGGTCTTCTGCGGCCGTTCTGTCGTGTACCAGATGAAAAAAGAACCCAACAAGCCGATCCTGGTAACGTACAACTAATTGCTCAAACGCCGAATTGTCGCCCGCTGCTACTTTCAGCATCAGTTGCACATCCGGGTCAGACAGATACTGGTTCGATAAGGACTGAGATACCAAACGGGCACTCCGCCGCGCAACTTCACTGGGAAACGCGTTGTGGCTAATTGCAGAAAAACAACTTCGTAAGACGCTCGGTTTGGCAGGCCACGTCAATGTATTCGCCGCCATGTTGATGTCGCAAGCATTTGCCACGAAGGATGTTGCACATTCTGCCAATCACAATTCCACGCGCGAAAAAAAACCCCGAATCTTTTGGATTCGAGGTTATTGACCCCAAGGGGATTTGAACCCCTGTTACCGGAATGAAAATCCGATGTCCTAGACCTAACTAGACGATGGGGCCTTTTTCAGGCCAATCTCTGCCCATCCCGCAAGATAGCGGAACTGGCGAAGGCAAATCAAATCACAGGGCGATTGTGTCGGAGGATTCTTCGGAACGATCTGCTGAGAACTTCAGTTTTTCAGAAAGAATCGCCTCCAGAACCTCCTGACGGTGCACGCAAACATCGCGGGGAGCTTCAATTCCGATTCTCACTTTGTCTCCCCGAACTTCAATCACTGTGACTACGACATTGTCGTTGATGACGATGCTTTCGTTTTTCTTCCTTGATAACACCAGCATGACCACTCCCCCGACATCAGGTTATTGCGTTCCGTACTTACGTCCTGAGCACAGACCAGACAGCAAAAACACAACATCTTGTATCTGGCACATGCTATGCCCGCCCCTCCGTAGCGTCAACGAATGATCCAGCAAATATTGCCGGACGAACAAAACTGTTAACGCCGCAAACGCAAGAAAGGTGCCCCTCTTTTTCAAAAAAGAGGCACCTTTACGCTGCTATCACACATCGACCAACCGTTTTCCAATTCCGAGATCACACCCAATTTCAGAGGCGTGTCACAACACGTGGAATAAGGAGACTGCGTTTGGCGAAGATGCAAACTTGACTCGCAGTACTGGAATAAGACCCAATTTAATGGACCTTAGGACTGCGTTAGATCAACTCTTTCAGCTTCTTCAGGGCACGAACCTTAACAACCTTCTTGGCGGCCTTTGCGGCAATCTTGATTTCTTCGCCAGTCGCTGGGTTTCGACCAATGCGTTCTTTGGTTGCTGGGCGGGTGTGAACGTAGATCTTTAACAGCCCTGGGAGATTGAACACGCCTGGACCCTTCGAAACATTGGATCCAATCAGTGCTTCCAGAGCTTCCAGCGTTGCGCCGACTTCCTTCCGGCTCTGTCCAGTTGCTTCTGCCAGGGCGTTCAGAATGTCGGTCTTCGACAGAGGCTTATCAGACTTTTTAGCCATTGGAAATTCTCTCCTTCGATTCAAAAAATCAGTACTGAAACAAACGGGTCGTCGAGAGGGGCGTCCTGCGAGACATGAAAACCCTCGTATTTTTGCAGGAAGTAGAGTTCTGAACACCAGAGGTGTCAATCGTTTGCTGGAGCTAAAATGGCGATTTCCCTGAGTTTTGCTTGGATTTTCCGCAAAGTTACCTGACCTGGCGGAATTCTGACCGTCTGGATGGGCGACCAGAGGTTTTCTTAGTGGTTCTGGATACCATTTGGCTCGAGCGTGCTTTTCTCCAGTATTCTTATGTTGGTCGTCTTCTCTCAGGCTTCTTTGTTATGTCTTTGCGAGTCATCTCTGGGCAATACCGTCGTCGACTGCTGAAAACACCATCCGACGACTCCACTCGCCCTTATACAGATCGAGTTCGCCAGATTGTCTTTGATCGACTGAACCACCTGATTCCCAACGCTCGCGTCGCAGATGTTTTTGCCGGCGTAGGGTCAATGGGAATTGAGTCACTCAGTCGTGGTGCAAAGTCATGTATTTTTTTTGAATCCAATCCAGAAATTCACGGTCTGCTTGTTTCCAACGTCCAAACAATTGCACCAGAGGCACGCACAATCTGCTGGAAAACCGATGTTCGCCGCACCTCCTTTCGGCCGCATGGGGGTGACGATTGCCTGCCGTATTCTCTGATCTTTTTTGACCCACCCTACCGGAGGGCCGACGAAATCTCGCCCGGAAAACCACTGGCAGCAAGCTTAAAGAGGTTAGCTCGCGAAACCATTTCGGCTCCAGAATGCATTATGGTACTCAGGACACCGGAGCACTTTGATGCACCAGAATTCGCTCAATGGAAGATTCATGATTGCTGGGAATTGTCGTCCATGATGATCTGGATTCTCACCAAGCCAGGTGCGTTTTCGGAACATGACGACAATGAGATCGACGCCCGCTCTGACACTCCCGAAGATCTGCCGACAGAAACCGAGACCTTGTGACTTACACAGGAATCAGTTGGTGCGACGATCCTTCCTGGATACCCATGGCAACTCAAGTGACTTCAAATTCTTGTTGAGAAAATCAGCGATGTCTTTGTTTGTGACATCTGCAAGTTTCCCTTCGAGAAATCGTTCACTTCGCACTTCGCCAGGTACAAGTGTCAACTTGCGAAATTCTTTGAATGCTTCGTCCTTCGGGTCAACCGCCTTGAAGAATTTTTCCGCATGCTTCAGGTCTTCTTTGCTGTCCCTGGAGGCAATCACGTGGACCGCGATCGGCAGTGGCTTGATTGTCTTCAGGATCGATGTGGAATTAATTCCTCGCACGCTTGTGCTTGGGCTATAGCAAACGATCGCACGAACATCCTGTCCTCTGGGAGTGCTTGTTGCTGGCGTGGGACCATCCGGATACGGCTTCTTATCCCAGTCAGCAACCGCGTACGTTGAGGCCACCATCGCGCTGTGTCCCATTGCGACAATGCCAAGTTTTCGGATATTCAACTTCTCGGCTGTGTGCTCGGCCATCAGAAAATTCTTAACGGCTTCCATGTCGGCTGTCGCCATAAGCGGATAGTCTTCAGCCGCCATTTTTAAGGCAGCAGCTTCCTTTCCATCCGCAACTGGGGGAACACTTTCGCCATGTTTCCGAAGGTCAACAGTCACCACGGCGTATCCACTCTTTTGCAACGCCAGGGCTGTCGGCTGCCAGATTTGACGGTTGCGAGCATCCGTCTTCTCAGACCCTTCGGTACTCGTCAGTAAGATGACAGCTGGAGATTCTTTGCCTTCGGCCGATTCAAAGTACGTAATATGAATTGGCCATCCTGCGGCGGCCAGTATTCGCGAAGTCCCTTTACTCGAGTCCTGAGGCAGAGCTGTGGCCGCCTTCGCTTTTTCCGCGGCGGGAGGAGCCTTTTGAGCAGCAGCCGCTTTTTGTTGGGCTATCGCTGTCTCTGTCAACAACTGCGTCGAAGCGAGGCAAGACACTGCTAATGCGAAAACTCGTAGCGCAGACATTAATCGACTCCGTAAGGCAACTCTGCATTCATGACTTGGAACAATTCTCCAGAACACAGGACTCGATTTTCGAATTTGTTGTTCCATGGTCAAGCCCAGAGAGGCTTTACCTGAAAAATACGGACAACGCCCCTGCATCCAAAGCAGGCGGATGCCCAAGTTTCCGGTGGCTGGGGAAACACGGAAGGCGCGAATCCTCAGCCCAGTCACTCCGGTCTGACTTTTCTGTGGCAAACTCAACCCCTATCATCCCCGCTGCGCAGTCTCGCCAGATGATTGTCAAAGCGACGTGATTCCGAATTACCTCGTGTGGCGTGATTGAAATCGGCGGGATATTTGGCGATTCGTCCTATCATTTCAGCAAGTGCCACTGCGACGGTATGCACCAAACTGCAGTACCTGAATCTGCTGACCAAGTCTGTTTAAGAAGGTTGTCTACGATGGGTTTGTTTACGGGCAAGAAGGGGATCGTCCTCGGGATCGCAAATGAGCGTTCAATTGCGTGGTCGATTACGGAGTACTTGCATCAGGAAGGCGCAGAAATTGGGTTTACACACCTTCCTGATTCTGGTGACCGACCCAAGAACCACAATAAAGTCGCCAAACTTGTAGAACCGATTGGTTCGAAATTCCTGATGCCGATGGACGTTTGCAACGACGAACATATTGACGCCGTGATCACAAAAGCCGTGGAAACCTTCGGAAAGATCGACTTTATTCTGCACAGTATTGCGTTTGCTCCACCAGCGGATTTGACCGGACCAACCTGGGCCTGCAGCCGGAATGGCTACAAGACGGCCATGGAAATCAGCGCCTACAGTCTCCTGGCAGTTGCTGGTGCAGCGAAAAAACGAGACGCACTCAGCAGCGATTCCAGTATTCTGACACTCTCTTACTTCGGTGGCGAAGAAGTGGTTCCAGGCTACAACCTGATGGGAATTTGCAAGGCTGCTCTTGAGTGCGGCGTTCGCTATCTGGCAAGCGAACTCGGCCCCGGCGGAACCCGCGTCAACGCAATCAGTGCCGGACCACTTCGAACCGTCAGCTCCAGCGGAGTGGGCGATTTCGACAAAATGCAGATTGTCAATGCCGCGATTTCACCATTGCGACGTAACCTGGATGCACATGAAGTTGGCGGCATGGGCATGGTGATGCTCAGCAAGTTGTCGAGCGGCATGACGGGAGAGATTGTGCATGTCGACTGCGGCTTCAATATCATGGGCGCTCCGCCGGCAGACTTTTTGGAGACTGCCGCTAAGGCATTCTGATTCTTGCGAATCAGCTGGGCAGCTTTTGGATCAAAACTGCCTGAAGTCCGGCTTTGGAACGAGGCCGGGCTTCAACAGCTCCGGCGATCCGTTGGCTTACAAACATGGCTTCTTAATCAAACCTGACCTTTCGGCCACCTATGACATCCCGAACTCGTATCGGTATCGCAGTTGTTGAATCTGCAGGACGCATCCTCGTTGGCCGCAGATCAGCGAATGTGCCATTGGCAGGCTTGGCAGAGTTTCCTGGCGGAAAATGTGAAGCTGACGAAACGCCTCGATCCTGTGCAGTTCGTGAATGTGGCGAAGAAACGGGTCTGCTGGTCGTGCCTCGTGAGCATCTTGCAACTGTGGAACACAGCTACGCTCATGGCGATGTGGAATTGCATTTCTGGCGATGCCGTCTAAGCCCCGGCCTGGACGATCAGGCAACTCCGGCATCCCCATTTCGCTGGGTGACTTTTGCAGAACTGGCGACGCTGGATTTTCCTGAAGCGAATAA
The DNA here is from genome assembly GCA_031424595.1 of Planctomycetota bacterium. Lineage (GTDB taxonomy): Bacteria > Planctomycetota > Planctomycetia > Planctomycetales > Planctomycetaceae > SXXK01. The sequence continues at coordinate 8,385 of JANPHT010000201.1, read as the reverse complement.
GACCGTCCTGGAACAATTGCTGACCGAGTAATTGCTGGCGGAGTAATTGCTGGCGGAGTAATTGTTCCAACCGCCGCTCAGTGCAATTCTGAGAGCAGCGATTCAACCTCGCTGCGTGTTGGCATGGACGGCTGGGCTCCGAATCGAGACGCCGCAAGGGCTCCTGCAGCGCATGCGAAACGCACGGCGGCCACAGGGGAGCGATGCTCGGCGAGGGCGATTCCAAGTGCCGCTGCGAACGCATCACCTGCTGCGGTCGAATCGATAGCATCAACACAAAATGGTGAAATCTGCTGGCTATCATCTTCCGCACAAACCACGGCTCCCCGAGACCCCATGGTGATAATGCCGAGGGGGATCCCAGAGGAGCAGATTCGTCGGGCGGCAGAGATGGCTTGTTCGATCGAGTCCACTCGAAAACCACAGAGTGCCTCAGCTTCTGTTTCGTTCGGGCAAATCGCATCCACCTGCAGCATATCAATTGGAACATTGGCACAGGCCGGAGCCGGATCCAGAACGATTTTGAGGCCGTGCTTCCGAGCCATGCGGATCGCCTCGTGAACGGCTGGCAGCGGAATTTCAAATTGCACCAGCAGAACCTGAGCGCCTTTGAAAACGGATTCGGCGGCGACAACGTCGTTCGGCGAAACAAGTCCATTCGCGCCAGGAATGACAGTGATCGAATTCTGGCCACTATCATCGACACCGATGATTGCGAGGCCACTCGACGTACTTTGAGTGATGATTACGTGTCCAACGTCGACCCCTTCAAGCTTCAGTCCATCAACAAGCGTGGTTCCAAGGCTGTCATCACCAACGCGGCCAACCATGGCAACGTCTGCGCCAAGTCTGGCGGCACCGACGGCTTGATTGGCTCCCTTTCCACCAGGAATCTGTCGAAAGCTGTGGCCAGAAATCGTTTCGCCGGGGCGAGGAAGCTCGTGCGCTCGAAAAACAAGATCCAGATTAATTGAACCGACCACAACGATTCGAGGGCGAAACATGGGATTCACCTGAGCGCCGACGAAAGAATCGATCCTTCACGCATTTCGCGACCATGCAATCAAGCTGTGAATCTGCGGCTATGAGTGGGGCGGTTCACTCGACAGCTGCACCAGCGCTTCGGTCACACGCAGCTGTTGTTCGGGCGTCACGGTCAGAAAGCGATGAAGACCATTGTCAGAGGCTGAAAACGTTGTGAAGCCTTTGTCGTCAACGGCAACGGCCCCCTTTTCCGACAATCCAAAATACCCACGATCCGGAAGAACACAATAGAGTATGCTCGTGAGATCCCACGTTGGCCGATTATGCGGAGGTGGTTCGTAAAGCACATACGCTTCTTTCAGCGGATGATGTGGCACATAGAGATAGTCTCTTTCAATACTGATGGCCGGGTAGGGAATTGCCAGCCCGATCTCAAAACCGCTATAGATGATCGGCGTTGGCCATTCCATCGCAAGAATCCGTGCCGACGAAATGTCCTCTGTCACATTATATTCCGGATGCGGCTGACCATTAATCGGAGCAAACGCACCAGCCATCGCAGAGACAAGGCGAACTTTTTTTACTGCCAATTCTCGCCCGGACATTGGGCTGATGTCGTCAGCCGGTGACTTCAGCAAATTTGCCAGATTGGTAGAAAAACCAACCTGAGCTATTACGACACTTCCATCCGGCTGAGCGGCCAATGTCTGCCGAAGTATTTTCACGGCATCAGGAGCATCCTTCCCGGAACGGAGATCATGGGGATACCGGTCCTTGTCACCGTCTTTCTCATTCACCAGTCCGGTGAAGCGACTTTGTTGCGGCGTAATCCCACTGCGACAGACTCCTATCGGAATTCCGCCGCGACCGTAAAACGTATTAATCGCATCCGTGAACGGCGCACACTGGTCATGGTCTTTCGTGATCGTGACAGCAAGAAGCTTGCAGAGACCTCGGCTCTCCAGAGAATGGATCACGCCCATCGCCAACACATCGTCGCAATCGTTTCCGATGTCAGTGTCAAAGATTAAAGGTACGGGAGACGTTACCGCAACCTGAGCGAAAAGTGATGAATAGCCCAGAAAGACTGCCGCCAGGAATGAAACAACCGTGATTTTCATAAACAATCTCTGCACATGACGTTCGGTGGCAATCCCGGCCTGCCGCCTGCTTCGGCCCCGGAAACCTCGCGTCGGGAGCCACTTCATCCCTGCATTACCACTTTACCAATCCATTCGGCCAACATCATGCACGGAGCAGGAATTTCCTGCAACATCAGCGTCAGTCGCCTCTTTCCGCCTTGCGATCTTCCCATTCCTCAATCGTGCAGATCACTTCGCGAGCCTGAGCACCGTTGTAATCGCCTACCACTCCGTCTTCCGCCATGTAGTCAATCATGCGAGCTGCTCGCCCGTAGCCAATTCCCAGAGCTCGCTGCAGCAGAGACACGCTGCCTCGACCTTCGCGAATCACCACTTCCACGGCCTGATCGTACAAATCGTCATGAATACGCGTACCACCATCGCCGGAGTTGCCATTGGCCGCCGCTGCCGTGGCGGCTGCTGTCAACTTGGTCAGTTCAGGACTGTATTCCGGTTCCACATCGCTGAAAAAGTCAATCACCGCATTGATTTCTTCATCGCTGACATACGTTCCCTGAGCTCGCGTCAGATAACTTGTCGAAGGTGCCAGATACAGCATATCTCCACTGCCCAGCAGTCGTTCGGCTCCGCCTTCATCCAGAACAACGCGGCTGTCCATCTTGCTCGCGACCTGGAATGAAATACGAGCCGGCAGGTTAGATTTGATCAGACCAGTGATAACATCAACGGTCGGCTTCTGAGTCGCCAGAACCAGATGGATTCCCACGGCTCGGGATTTTTGAGCGAGTCGAATGATGTGCGCTTCGACTTCCTTCCCGGACGTCATCATTAAATCGGCCATTTCGTCAGCAATGATTACAATGAATGGCATGCGGTCCGGGATCGCGGCGGCATCCGGATCAGCTTCTTTCAGGCCAAGTCGTTCGAGCACCTCGGGCTTGCCCAGTTTGTTGTAGCTGTCAAGATGTCGGACGCCTACACGAGCCAGCAGGTCGTATCGTTCTTCCATCTTGTCAACCGCCCACGCCAGAACCGCTTCCGCCTTCTTCATGTCCGTGATCACCGGATGCATGAGATGCGGAATCTTCTTGTACGGACTGAGCTCGACCATCTTCGGGTCGATCATCAGCATGCGCACTTCGTCAGGCGTACGAGTCATCAGCAGAGACAGAATCAGCGTATTCAAACAGACGCTTTTTCCCGTCCCTGTTCGGCCCGCGATGAGCAGATGCGGCATCTTCGCCATATCAACGACTAGCGGACGGCCGCTGACGTCTTTGCCAAGGAACAATGGCAGCCGCAATTCGTCCCACGTCGACCGTGACACCTGCAGCAGTTCCCGCATTCGAACCATCACTTGTTTATCGTTCGGGACTTCGACGCCCACTGTATTTTTGCCTGGAATCGGCGCAACAACTCGAACGGACGGAACTCGAAGAGCGATCGCAAGGTCGTCTTCCAGAGCCGTCACTTTATTGAGTCGCAGTCCGCGTTCGAGTTCCAGTTCGAACTGCGTCACGACGGGACCTGTGTCGATCTCAGCCACTTTGACATTCAGCCCGAACTCTTCAAAAGCTTTCTCAAGAGTCGTTGCCGCAACGCGAGCTTTCTTGGCCAGCAGCTCGTACGGAAATTCTTCGGACTCTTTCAGCAGAGAAATGTCGGGCAGCGAAAAGCCCCGACGCTCCATGACCTCCAGACCCTCCGGATTGTGAACGGACAACGGCACGGGCGGATTAATTCGAATCGAACGTCCGTCAACTTTCGCGGGCACTGCTTCTGGCTCGCCAGCAACGACTGGGGAAACAAATGGCACTGTCGCTGGCAGCTCAACCGAGACGGCTTGCGACTTAACCAGATCTTTCTGCGGCCTCGACTTCGCAGGAACGGCCTTGCGACGGAAGAACACTCCAGCACCACGAATGGCACTGGCAGGCAACGCAGCAACGCGAATCGCTGGCTGAAGAATATCGGATAATGGTGTCAGCAAGACTCCCGCAGCCACCAGACTGCCGGCGAAAATCATGACTCCTACGGCGGAGAATTTTTTTTGCAGCATTAGACCGGTCCATGCTCCGATCTGACCACCGCTTCCATAGGTGGATCCGGAGGAGATACCCGGCGCAAAGAGATGCAGCAGAGCACAGGAAGAAATGATCAGCAGCGTTATGCCCAGAAGGGTGGGGACGGTGCGGCGTGCCTGTTCGCGGGAGAAAAGTTTCAGATCCCAGGAAATCAGTGTGGCAAGGACAATCCAAACGCCGAATCCCATCAATTGCCGCGCATGAAACGCAACCGCTGCTCCCACTTCGCCGCAGATATTGGCTGGAGCCAATCTGACCGGAAATACCAAAGTCGAAGGTGGATCAGCAGGGTCGTAGCTGAGGAAACTCAAACCAACGAACACGACCAGGGCCAGAAGCCCCAGTGCGAGTAGGTCGGTTTTGAGTCGTTCAGTATCCACGTTTCAGCCCACAAAAAAGAGATCCCGATTATCCCGCCGTGCGCGACACCATAGACCGAAATACAACACGGTGCTTCGGCGATTTCCTCATGTCCATTGGCGCGTCCGATTTTCAACGTGTCGCGAAAGTCATCTGGTCTGAAACAATGAGCCAGTTATCCGGACAACCATTCGCGCAGGGCGATTCAGGAATCTCATGCCTGCGGCAACACTACCACTTCAACTTTGGTCGGCTGTTGCAAAATCTCCACCGACGTTGCAAAAAGTCACCGCACGGTCGTGACCTGACGCTTGTAGCAGTCACCGAAGCGATTCTGAAAATCCGCTTGTGCCAGCGAGGCACTCTGCGCGGTCGTAGCGAATACAATTCAGGCCTCAGTGCCAAAATCGCAGAAATCGCCGCTTGACATTCAAGATCAGTCTCAAAAAGTCCAACGCCAACGAAGGACTCACGATTGCTGGTTGAATGATGTTCAGTCGTGTGCTGTTGCGATCGTATCGATTCCAGCGATCGCACTATAAAGCGGCGTTTTTCCGATTAGGACGGTGAGCAATCGGTCGCGAAAGATTTCGCGATGCACGGTTCATCCCGCGTTCGGCACTTTTCGGTGCCAGTTCGTTGTCTGCTGAAACTGATGGGCAAATCTGAGCAACCGTGATTCCTCCAGAGCCGGCGCCTGCAGTTGGAGCCCGATCGGGAGTTTCTCCAAAGTAAACCCGCAGGGCACGGAAATGCCCGGCAAACCCGCGAGATTCGTGCTGATCGTGTAGATATCTCCGAGGTACATCGCCAACGGATCATCCAGTTTCTCGCCCAAGCGGAAGGCGGCCGTAGGGGCCACTGGACCGGCAATGACATCGACCGATTCAAACGCCTTGTCAAAGTCTTCGCGAATGCGTCTGCGAACCTTCAAAGCTTTCAGGTAGTAGGCATCGTAATATCCGGCTGACAATGCATACGTTCCAAGCATAATGCGCCGTTTCACTTCCGAACCAAATCCTTCGCCGCGACTTTGGCTGTAAAGGTCGACCAGATCAGTAAACTTGTCGGCTCGATGACCATAATGAATACCGTCGTAACGCGCAAGGTTGCTGGAGGCTTCACTGCAGGCGACCAGATAATATGTCGCCACGGCATATCTGGAATTCGGCAGTGAAACGGATTTCACAATGGCTCCTGCTGATTCGAAAACAGCCAGCGCCTCGCGCACAGACTCTTCAACTTCCGGATCGAGTCCTTCCGCAAAGTGCTCTTGAGCAATACCAATGCGAAGTCCCTTCAAGGGCTGGTCAAGCTGGCTCATCCAATCCGGTCGTTGACTATCCAACGACGTCGAATCTCGCTTGTCATGTCCGGAGATACATTCCAGCAACAAAGCCGCGCCCCAGGCATCACCAGCAAGTGGCCCAATCTGGTCGAGAGAACTGGCATAGGCAACCAAACCGTAACGGGAGACTCGACCGTAGGTTGGCTTCATTCCAACGACGCCACAGAAACTGGCAGGCTGACGAATGGAACCTCCTGTATCCGAGCCCAAAGCCAGAGGCACCATGCCACTGGCCACGGCGACCGCCGATCCTCCGCTGGAACCACCGGCCGTGCGGTCTGTACTCCAGGGATTTCGCGAAGGGCCGAAGATTGATGTCTCCGTCGATGAGCCCATCGCGAATTCGTCCTGATTCAGCTTGCCGATAACAATTCCGTCTTCCGCCTGCAGCCGTTCTATGACGTGGGCGTCATACGGCGGTCGGAAGTTCTGCAACATGCGGCTGCCACAGGTTGTCGCCATGCCCTGAGTGCACATGTTGTCTTTGACGCCGATCGGCAGACCGGCAAGGCGACCAATCGGTCGTCCGGCCCTTCGCTTTTGATCAATAACGTCCGCTTTAGCCAACGCTCCGTCGGCATCTACTGAAACGAAAGCGTTCAGCATCCCGTTGAGAACGGAAATCTGCTGCAGGCTGGATTCAACAAGTTGTCGAGCTGTGACTGTGCCGGAATTGAGCTGAAATATCAGTTCGCTGGTCAGGGGACGGTTCATCGACGATCGGGTCTTCTGAGGGGAAAGATTTGTATGAACGGATCTGAAACTCAACAAAACTCGGTTTAAATCAGGTTAGCCGTAAGCCGCAGGCGAACACGTTTCCGGCATTCGATTCAGAACGTCGGCATCAACTCGCCAAACAGTCGATGGATGCTATCGCGGTGATCCTGAAACGTCCATCACTTCAGTCCAATCGGCTGGAGCGGACAACGGCTGGCGACGAACGTTTGGGGCTCACCATCATTCTCAAACTGTACGGTCACGGTTGCTCGGTGCGAACCGCCCGACATTTCAGTCACAATGCCTCGGCCGTATCGCGGATGTCGCACCTGCATGCCGGTGCGAAACAGGAACGAAGGAGCCAAGTCGTCCGTCGCGCTTGCATCCGGGAGTGTTTTTTTTGCGGCAAGTTCAGACGCCGTCATGATCAGTTTGCGGTCGCCGATTTTTTGAGCCGCCTCAAACCGCCGACGAGCCTGCTCCAGTCGTTGATCAAGCATTGCTTCCGTCACTGGTGGCGGAGTTGCGACTGCGGATTCTCGCTCAATCGCTCCGTAGAGCTCGGGAATGAACGGGCTGGAGATTGTCGTCCGTCGCATTCCGCGAAATGTTCGCTCCGACGTCTGGGTCAGCGTAAGCTGCTGCATCGCGCGAGTCATGCCAACGAAGAACAGTCGCCGCTCTTCTTCAAAGCTCGAAATGTCCCCTTCACGAACTGCGCGTTCGTGAGGAATCAGTCCGCTTTCAATGCCGACGATATAAACTGAAGGAAACTCGAGGCCTTTGGACGCGTGCAGCGTCATCAGCGTCACCGCACCTTTGCCTGGGTCGACGCTGTCCGCTTCATTGGCCAACGTGGCCAGTTCCAGAAATCCCTGGAGCGACGTACGGTCATTTATCGACAAAAACGCAGGGACACCGGTCTCCACCGTGATGCTGTCATCTTTATCGCGTCGCCGCAAGCGCCATTCTCGCTGATCTTCGGAGTCTTCTCCGAGCGCATCGTACTGTCGCGCGGCGGAGATCAATTCGTGTACGTTCGCAGCGCGATCGACGTCAACTTCATCGGACTCCTCACGCCACAGAGACAGGTAGTCAATCTCGGCAATCAACCGTTCGATCACTGGCGCGACTTTGCCTTCCGCCGATTGTTCATGCAGCTTCTGAACTAGGTCCACAAAGCCTTCTACCGACTTGCGAATTCTCCCACTAATTCCTTCAACAGACTTCGCCTCTCTGGAGGCCTCGAAGAGGCTGATCTGGTATTTCTCGGCATGGTTTCGCAACTTGAGCACCGTCGTGTTGCCGATTCCGCGAGCTGGTCGATTGATGATTCGCTCCATCGCCGCATCGTCGGAATGGTTTTCAATTAACCGCAGATAGGCGATCAAGTCCCGTACTTCGGCTCGTTCATAGAATGAATAACCGGACGCCACCTGACAGGGAATCTCGTGGCGGGATAAAGCGGTCTCGAATAACCGAGACAACGCATTGACTCGATAGAAGATTGCAAAGTCGGAGTATTTTCGTGCTCCGGACACAACAGATTCACGGATCTCCTCGGCGATGCCATTGGCTTCCGCTTCGGGATTCTCAAACAGCAGTAATCGGACAGCGTCACCATCGGGATTCTCTGTCATCAGCTTTCCGCGGTGCGGGCGGCGGTTTTGGGATATCAGCTGCTCAGCACATTTGACGATCCGTTTTGTGCTGCGAAAATTCTGGTCAAGCGACACAATGTGTGTGCCGGGGAAATCTCGTTCAAACGCTGAGATGTTCCCTGGTCTCG
>JANPHT010000200.1:0-20896 GCA_031424595.1 Planctomycetota bacterium | reverse complement strand
ATACAATGAGCACCGCAGGTCTGGTTCTGGCGGTTTGCTGGTTACAGAGTTTTGGCTCCCGCGCATTTCTCCCCTTGCAGCTCGCGATTTACTTCGGCTGCCTGTTCAGTGTTTGCATGCTGTGTCACGGTGAACTGGCTCGACTGCGTCCGGGTACCCGGTCACTGACAGCTTTTTATCTTACTCTCTCCGCAGGAGGTGCTGGAGGAGGTCTGTTTGTCGGTCTGCTCGCCCCTGTCATCTTTCCAGCCTTCTGGGAACATTATCTTGGACTCATCGCATCCTGCATCATTGCATTGCTCGTGTATTCCCATCATCGAGGCTGGACCGCTGAAGGAAATCGTCCGCCACTCATATGGACACTTATGGCCATTGCATTGTTTGTCGGCGTGGGCACCATATTTGCCGCCGCCATCGGCAGCTACAGGAGCTCCGTTGCCATGGTACGTAACTTCTACGGTGTGCTGGAAGTTCAGAATGACAGCATTGAGGATGCGGTGATTCTTAGGCACGGACGGATCTTGCACGGCATCCAACTGAACGGCATTCCCAGCCTGCCGACCATGTACTATGGCTTCAACACCGGGGTCGGGCGAGCGATCGAAGTGCTTCGCAAACGAAAATCGCCGTTGAGAATCGGATTGGTCGGACTCGGTGCCGGAACGCTGGCCACCTACGGTAAGGAAGGCGATACCTTTCGATTCTATGAGATCAATGAAAACGTCACGGAGCTCGCTCAGAAATATTTCACATTCTTGAAGAGCTGCCCGTCCACGGTGGACATCATTCACGGCGATGCCAGGCTGATACTGGAGAACGAATCGCCTCAGCAGTTCGATTTGCTGGTACTGGATGCTTTCTCAGGTGACGCGATTCCGACTCACCTGCTGACTCAGGAAGCAAATCAGTCGTATCTCAGACATCTTCGTGCTGACGGACTCATTGCCATTCATATCTCGAACATTCACTTCGACCTTCGCCGAGTCACTGAAGCCCTGGCTGATGCTGCAGGTCTGCATGCAGTGACTCTTGAAACGGCGCCGGTGATTGATCGAACGACTGGCATGCAGAGCCTTATCGATCCAGGCAGTCGCTGGGTATTGATGGCCCGCGATCCTCTCTCGCTGCAAAGTTCGAGGTTCACAGAAATCCTCGCTAAAGAGTCCTTGCCAAACGAACGACGTGTGCTGTGGACGGATGATTTCAGCAACCTTATTGAAGTGCTGGACTGGGAGTAACCGCAAATGCGCATTTTGCTGCTTGCCGACATTCACGCCAACTGGCCAGCTCTTTCTGCGATCAATGAACGGTTCGATGCCTGCCTGTTTCTGGGTGATGTGGTCGATTATGCCACTGATCCCCTGCCTTGCATCGACTGGGTGCGAAAGTTTGCCACGGCAACGGTGCGTGGCAACCATGATCACTCGGTGGCTCAACGAGTGGTCGTGAAACCCGGAGGCACATTTCGTCGTATGGCGGCTGCAATGAGGCCGCGACATTTTGAAGTACTGGGCGACGAACAGCTGACCTGGCTGGCTCAGATGCCTGTGACTCGCTATCTGACTTTGGGAGATTACCGCTTTCTGCTGGTGCACGCGACACCTCGTGACCCAATGGACGAATACATCGGCGACAACGTTGAACACTGGGAGCAGCGTCTTGAGCACGTGGACGTGGACTTTGTCTGCGTCGGTCATACTCACATGCCCATGCAGCTTCAACTGGAGAGGACTCAGGTCATCAACCCGGGCAGCGTCGGCCAACCTCGCGATGGCGACGCGCGAGCCGCTTACGCGATCATTGACAAAGGTCAGGTCGAATTCCGACGAGTCCCTTACGACATCGACCAGACCATTCGCCACATGCGATCCTGCGGGATTGAAGAATCTATCGTCTCCAAAGCAGAAATCGTCCTCCGCAGCGGTGGCAGCCCGACGTCCACGGGGTATCCAGAGCTGTGATTCGTTTGGAATGCTGTGGTCAGTGCCGTTAGGTGACCGTTCTGCTGTCAGGTGTCAGCATTCAGTATGTTGTTAAGATATGTGCAGCACCCCAGGCCAGCCACGCAAGGGTTAGCGGTGTTCAATGTCGCAAGCGTGGACTGTTCGGCGACCCCCCAAACAGCCAGAATCGCCGCTTTCTCCGGGTTCTCTTGCTGTTTTGCTGCAGAGACAGCCACATTTCGCCGATCAGGCTGGAAATTTGGCGAGTTCACCATTATCCTGCGTGGCTCGATTCAACTTGAGCGACGGCGCTCGCGCTGCATTTTAGCGTTTTACAAGCTTTTTGACCCGTTTTTGATCCAGTTTACGCCATGCCTAATTCAGCGTCTGCAGAAAAGTCACTTCGTAAGTCTCTCGTTCGCCGCGAGCGAAACCGCCATCAGCGCGGTGCTCTGCGAACTCGGATCAAGAAGTTCCGTACTTTTATGGCTGAAAAGCCGACCCAGGAAGCCGCCGACAAGGAATTCAGCCTTGTTGTAAAGTCTCTCGACCAGGCAGCCGCCAAGAAACTGATCCACAAGAACGCAGCTTCTCGCACCAAGTCGCGTTTGGCGGCTCTGAAGCGAAAGACGTTCGTCGGCTAATTTGACGCTGGTGTCCAAAACAACGACATTCCAAAGGCTGTAATCTTTCATCAGATTGCAGCCTTTTTTCTTTGGTCCGCGACCGGTTTTTTTACGCCACGCAATCCTCACGCTGCAAAGCTGCTGCCAACGCTGACACCTGCAGCCAGCTGCTGAACCAGATATTTCTCCCCGAAAGCAAAATGATGCCTTTCACCCTGCCCACAATTGATCCGGCTGCGTTAGCCAGTTTGCCAAGTCCTTCGCTGGTAATCTTTCGCGAACGGCTCATCGCTAACCTGGATGGAATGCTGGCGATGGCAAAAAGTCCGGGGCGACTGCGCCCTCACTGCAAAACTCACAAGATGGCACAAGTCATTCGACTTTGGATCGAACGTGGTGTCACTAAGCACAAAGCCGCCACGATTGCCGAATGCGAAATGCTCGCCAGCGCCGGGGCGACGGACGTGCTATTTGCGTACAACCCGGTTGGCCCGAATGTGGGTCGTGTGGTGTCCCTCGTAAAGAAATTTCCTTCCTGCGCTTTCACTGTGACGAACGATCATGAACGACCACTTCGTGAACTATCGGCGGCGGCTGACGCTGCTGGAATCACGATCGGCGTGATGCTTGATGTGAACGTGGGTATGGATCGAACCGGCATCACACCGGAGACTTCCGGCGCTGTGGAGTTGTATGCACTCACCGCCACTCTGCCGGGCCTGCGACCCGGGGGATTTCATGTCTACGATGGCCATCAGCGGCAACTCAATCTTGACGAACGCAAGGCAGCAGTGGCCCAGCAATGGCCGCGAGTCGTCGAGTTGCGTTCCAGGTGCGAGACGGCTGGAGCGAGGGTACCGGCGCTGGCGTGTGGCGGCACTCCCACGTTTCCATGTTACGCGGCAATGTCAGATCCGACGATCGAACTCTGTCCGGGAACTTGTGTATTCCATGATGCGGGCTACGGCACTCACTTCCCCGATCTCCCATTCACTCCTGCAGCGGCCGTTGTGACACGAGTGGTCAGCCGCCCTGCCATCGATCGAGTGACGCTGGATATCGGCAATAAAGCCGTTGCGGCCGATCCTCCCAAGGGAGCCCGCATGTTTATTCCGGCCCTGCCGAATGCTGTTCAGGAGATTCACAGCGAAGAACATATGGGGCTGATCACTCCGGACGCAGCCCTGTATCAACCTGGCGATGTTCTGATGGCCATTCCCATGCACATTTGTCCGACCAGCGCGTTGTACGATAAGGTTGCGGTTATCGAAAACGGACAGATCAACGAATTCTGGGATGTCACAAGCCGCAATCGAAAGCTGACGGTCTGAAGTTTCAACGGCTGTTCGTTTTGCTCCTCAGCAGCAAGTCTGAAATCCTGTACCACGCAAACCGTATCGATGAAATCGAACAGGCTTCGCAGTTGGCTGGTCTGACGCGTTCAGTACAAGGGCGGTCGAAGCATCCGACAATGACACTGGCTTCCAAATTACTCAGGTTGACGCTCAACACGTGGACAATCTCAGAAAATCACAATCGATCCTCGGCCGCCCACAAGAATCGCCTGGCTTCCTCGGCACGCATAAAGTGAGGCTTCTGAAGTCCGGCGGTATTTCGATTGTTGGTCTCACCAACTTCGTGTGGCTCATCCAGCACTGGTTTGGAAAAAGGTGGGCGAATCGTCGAAGCTGAGAAAACCGTTGACTTGGCCAATCCCTCACTCATCGCACCATCGGTCTCCGAAGCGTCAACTCGACGATGCAGCAAACTGCCGATCACATCGCGTCGCATCAGCAAGCCACACACACGTCCGGACTCGTCGATCACTGGTATGGCGGTATTGGCTGACGATCGAAATAAGGGAAGGACGGAATTCAGGCAGGCATCGATCCGTACGGACTCTGCGTGTCGGCTCACAATAGACTGAATCGTGGCTGACTCCGCAGGATTTGCCATCAGGGCTCTGACTACACTGCTTTCACAAACAATGCCAGACAGTTTTCCCTGTGAATCGGTAATAGCCATCACATCGCAGTCGCTGACGATCAGTCGCTCAGCCACTTCTCGCAAAGTTGCCGCATCGGAAACGACATGACCATGACGAATTCTCATGAGATCTCGAACTTGACGCTGTTGCACAGTCCACCTCCTGAGCTGGGAAAGCAAAAAACGCGAAGAGCGTTTCACTGACATTCTTCATGCGGGAGCTGAGTATGTCTGCGGAGTCGACGGAAAACGGCTCATAAGAAGCCTGGTTCACCGATGTGTCGGAGGTGGCAAAAAATCAACATTCGACTGATTTTGACAACACGGCGCCCCAGAAGGCGACACGTTGTACTGATCGTGCCGATCAAAGTGATAAACTTCAGGCTCCTGAGGGCATTGCGACGCGCGAAAGCGAGGCAAAAGATTCCGGCCCCGACTCTCCGCAAGTGACTTTTCTGCGCGGCTGCTATTTTCAGGTGAAAACCACGACGGAGTGCTTTCGGCAATCGATTTCGTATCGCGGCACGGGCGGTGGATGAAACTCTGGTTCTGAACGTTGATAAGTTCATCGGTCCTCGTTCGTGTTGGCGGCTCTGGTCGAGTAAATTGCAAGAGATGATCGCGGTGTTGCGTTTGCTGAAGGCGGAGTCGCCGGAATTCAGGGCGTTCTGAACTGACCAACGTGTTTCGGAGTTCCTATGAACACGGCGACACACTTCTGAAAGGCGACCTCGCGCGGACCCTCGCGATCATTGGGGGGTGTTCGTACTTCTCGTTAAAAAAGAAATTGGGTTAGTCTCCATGCCGGATGAACACATCACCAAAAGCACAAACAGGGGCCTCCCAGCCGATGATTTCGCGGGCGAGAGGTCCCCCGCAGTGTTCGAAATGGCGTGGCTGCAACTTCGCCTGGGTTGGCCGACGGTAGCAAAAATCCGTCTGGACCAGGAAAAAAAAGACGCCCTCACGACGCTTGTCCGGCACTACCAACTAACGAGGCAACCAGATCGTCCTTCGGCGGAGTTCGAACAGGTGCAACTTCGACTCCAGGAAGAGCACGCACTTCGACTGCGGGAACTTGTCAAAGAAGAACGAAAGGCGGCCAAGCAACAGAATAATCTTATCAAGGTCATTCAGGACACCAATGCTTCGAAGGTTCAAAGTCGTAAAGACCGGATCGAAGAAACACCTCCCATCATTGCCGAATGGAAATGCCTAATGAACATGTTATTCGGCGGGACGACCTCCGCTTCCGAAACACCTGCGACACATCTTTCCTGAGCTGCCTTCCATTCTTGCGATCGTCCGTAGATTTTGGCCTGCGCAGATTCCGATCTGATTTTAGTTTTTTGGGAGCGTCAAGAAATGTTCTATCGCATCCGTGTCCCGCTCTTGCTGATGATCGCTTTGTTGTCGTCTCCGACATCCGACGGCGGCGAGGTCGAAAATCCAAAGCAGCCGAATGTCATTCTTCTCTTCATTGACGATTTGGGCTACGGCGACATTGGGCCGTTTGGAAATACCAAAATGAAGACGCCCCACCTGGACAAGCTGGCCTCGGAAGGCATGAAGTTCACAAGCTTCTACGCCACACCCGTCTGCTCAATGTCTCGGGCCTGTCTGATGACGGGCTGCTACAACGCCCGCGTCTCTATTCCCGGCGTGCTTTTTCCTCGCGCCACCATCGGACTCAATCCGAACGAGATCACGCTTGCTGAAGTCGTGAAGCCGCTCGGATATGCGACAACCTGCATCGGAAAATGGCATCTCGGACATCGTGATCCTTTTCTGCCGACCCAACAGGGGTTTGATTCCTATTTCGGGATTCCCTACAGCAACGACATGACTATTGACACGCAGAACGCACGATTCGCTGCGGATTGTCTGTTCCGCGACGGCATGACTGAGACGACAGCCCGCGCGGAGGCAATTCGTCACACGGTCCCCTTGATGCGAGGAAGCGAGGTTGTCGAGTACCCCGCCGAGCAGGCGACGCTGACAAAGCGTTACACTGAGGAAGCCGTGAAGTTCCTTCGCGAGAACCAAAGCAAGCCGTTCTTCGTGTACCTGCCTCACACGATGGTCCATGTACCTTTGGCAGCGTCTGACGAGTTTCGTGGCAGGAGTTCCGAAGGACTGCTGGGTGATGCGGTCGAAGAAATCGACTGGTCGGTCGGGCAGATCATGCAGACTCTGACCGAATTGAAGATCGACTCGAACACACTGGTCATCTTTACATCCGATAATGGTGCCGCCACTGGCTCGTCAGCTCCATGGCGAGGCAGGAAGGGGACCGTGTTTGAGGGCGGTGTTCGTGAGCCCTGCATCATGCGATGGCCCGGAAAAATTCCTCCCGGAACAACCTGCAACCAGATTGCCGGCAATATCGACGTCCTGCCAACTCTGGCAAAGCTGGTCGGAACGGAGCTTCCATCTGATCGAGAATTCGATGGCCGCGATATTTCTTCACTGATGTTCAACGCAGATGCCACTCCCGTGCGCGACACTCACCTCTACTTCTCGGGGACAGAACTGCGAGCCATTCGTCAGGGTGACTGGAAGTTGTTTCTGAAAGAAGCGGCCGAAGGCAAGCAGAAAAAAGGAGCCGCTGCAAAAAAACCGACCGACGATACGGCAAAAACGCCTGCGGAAGTTGCGGAGTTTGCTTTGTTCAATCTGGCTCAGGACCCAACGGAGTCTCGTGATGTTTCGGCAGACAATCCCGATATTGTTTCTCGTCTGAAAGCAGAATCCGAACGTCGCAGCCTGGAGATCATCGAGCACCGGCGACCAGTTGGCGAGATTTCACCCGACAGAAACTGATCTTGAAAATCGTTTCCCTGACAGGCTCGTGCGGAATTTTTCGTGGTCGCATTACGGAGTTCTTCAGCACGCTGCTGGACTTCGGCAATCTCAGGGCGTTTCGATTTCTGACGAACCAACCCAGCTTTGAGTGACGCAAAGCAGTTCCTGGGCCGACGCAGCCGCTGATGTACTGGGCACAGCCTGACGATTGAGTTACTCTGCGACGCACACGCCTGCGAAGCGATGCCGGCATAATGCGGTCACCAACTCTGTACGGTCACCAATGAGGACTTGTCGATGATCCAGGCAAAAGGCTCCGACATTCAAGCAGGAATTATCCGGGCAATGGCATTGCGCCGATGTCTTCTTGTCAGCATTAGTGTTGCGGCTCTCCTCTTCACGGCGTTGATCAATCCGCTCTCGGCAGCGGCGGCAGAAACGGTCGCCGAATGCCTGAACATGCTGGCCACCGGCAAATACGAGCAGTGCCTCATGAGCGCTACGGCCGCGATTACCGAGCGCAGTTATGGCGAAGAATGGCCGATCCTGAAAGCTCAAAGTGAGATGGCTCTTGGTAAGTACCCGGAAGCTCTGGAATCCATTGCGGCTGGTATTGAGCGATATTCATGGAGTGTTCGACTGCGGCATTTGCAGTATGAATGTGCTCTGGCCAATGGCAGAAAAGATCAGGCGGCGGCGGCTCTGATCGAAGTCGAAAAACTGGTCTCGACACAGTCCTGGAGATACACCGACGCGGATGATCTGGCTGCCATCGGATGGGTTGCGCTGGCATTGGGCGCGGATGCAAAGGCCGTTCAGGAAGGTTTCTTTGAACGAGCAAGAAAAAACTATTCCAATCGCCCGGATGGATTTCTGGCCGCCGGACGACTCGCGCTGGACAAAGGAGACGTGGCTTTCGCAGCGGAGTTGCTGACTCCTGCGGCAAAGGATTTTGAAGCCAACCCGGATATTCTCTTCCTGTTGTCAGAAGCCATCCGGACGGCGGATCGTGATCAGTCGTCGAAATTGGTTGAGCAGACCCTGGCACTGAACCCACATCATGTTGGCGTGCTGCTGCGAGTTACCGAGCAGCAGATTGATTCCGAAGACTACTCCAATGCGGAGCAAACGATTCAGCAAATGCTGACGGTGAATCCTCATCTTCCCGAAGCGCACGGACTCCAGGCGGTGATCTATCATCTGCAAAACAAGATGGAAGCAGCCACTGCGAGTCGAGATGCCGCACTGAAGTTTTCGATCGCCAATCCCAAAGTGGACCATTTAATTGGCCGAAAGTTGTCACAAAAGTATCGCTTTACTGAAGGCGCTTCTTTTCAACGCAGAGCTATTGAAGCGGATGCAGATTTCATCCCGGCCAAAATCCAGCTGGCTCAGGATTTGCTTCGCCTCGGTCAGGAAACGGAGGGATGGAACCTGGCTGAAGAGGCGCATCAAAAAGATGGCTACGACACGACTCTGTTTAATCTGTTGCAGCTGAAAGATAGTCTGGATCGATTTACGAACGTTTCCAGCGAACACTTCCGGATTCGAATGGAGAAACAGGAAGCTGCTGTCTATGGAGCTCGCGTGTCTGCCTTGCTGGAACGGGCATGGTCTGACCTGACGCCACGCTATGAATTCACTCCGGAGACTCCTGTGGTCGTCGAGATTTACCCTCGCGCGGATGATTTTGCGGTTCGAACATTCGGAATCCCGGATGTTGCTGGCTTCCTGGGAGTATGTTTCGGCAAAGTGATCACTGCCAACAGTCCGGCGACGCGACGAGATCAACCGACCAGTTGGGAGTCGATCCTCTGGCATGAGTTTTGTCACGTCGTGACTCTGCAGAAAACCGGCAACAAGATTCCTCGCTGGCTCAGCGAAGGCATTTCTGTTTTCGAGGAGCGTCGGACCGATCCACGGTGGGGCCAGCATATGGATTCGGAATTCCGCGACCGGATTCTTGCCGACAAAATTACTCCCATCAGTCAGCTCAGCAGCGCGTTTTTGACCGCGAAGAGTGGCGAGGACATGAACTTCGCCTACTTTGAATCGTCGATGGTCGTCGAGCATCTGGTCACTGCTCATGGGTTGCCTGCGCTGAGTGCCGTGCTGAACGATCTTAACTCAGGCGTTCAGATCAACGACGCACTTGATCGACACACTGGAGGACTGGATGCTCTCGAGGCCTCTTTCAAGGTTTTTCTCGTCGAGCAAGCCGCAGCGTTTGCAAGGGGTGTTGATTTCTCCACTGAAGCCTTTGCCGAGGCGAAGCCCACGGACTCACAATCGATCGCCACTTTCCTGGGGCAGTATCCGAATAATTTCCCGGCGATGTTGACCCAGGCATCGCTGCTGCTGCAGGAGAATAAGCTGGATGAAGCCGAGGCGGCATTAAAGAAACTGATCGACATGGTGCCAGCCGACGACAGTATCAACGGGCCGCGTCGACTGCTCGCCGAGCTCTACCGCAAACGCGGCCAGACGGAGCTGGAAGCCGCCACGCTTGCGGAACACCTGCAGCGATCAGCCGACGATCTGGAGGCCGCAATTCGCCTTCAGGAGATCTCGGCAGATGCTACGCAATTTGACCGCGTCATCGAGCTGGGGCAGTTCATCGTCGCCATCGATCCGTTTCAGACAGCCGCGATTCAACGAACTTTAACGGCGGCCGAATCGCTTCAGCGATCAGACGTGGCCGTTGCTCAGTTGACCAGCCTGCTGCAGCTTCAATCGGACGACTCGCCGCGGCTTCATTTTCGTATCGCCCGATTGCTGCAAAAATCCGAAACAGAACAAGCTCGCCGTCATGTGCTGCTGGCCCTTGAGCAGGCTCCTCGCTTTCGTGACGCTCACAAGTTGCTCCTGGAACTGCAAATTCAGGGCACTGTTGACGCAGGAAACAAAAGCGATCCGCTGGATCCATTAGCGAAGTGATTCGCCGAACTTTCACAAACCAACTACGCGCCTTCCGCAAGTCCCATCCGGCGAAGCCAGCGGTAATGTGACGCGAGGCCCGATCGGAACGTTTCGTGAGCGTTGTACTTCACGCCAAACTCACTGCATGTCTCACGCACCAATGGGCTGATCGCTCGATAATGAATATGACACACCTGCGGAAACAGATGATGTTCAATCTGGTAATTCAGCCCTCCGACAAACCAGGACAGAATGCGGTTGTTCTGAGCAAAGTCCACCGTGGTTTCGATCTGATGGATCGCGAACGACGATGTCATACGTCCGGTTTCGGCTTCAGGCATCGGAAAGTTGGCTTCTTCCACACAATGAGCCATCTGGAACACGATGCTCAACATCACACCCTGGAAGAATGACACGCACAAATAAACACCCAGTACCTCCCACCAGGAATGCAACATCAACGGAACGACTACGCCCATGGCCACAAAGAACAGTTTGCCGGCTACAAAAATAGCCAGTTCCTTACCCCTTGGTCTGACAACGGAGTGGACACCAATCCGACCTCTCAGCAGATCCCGAAAATCGTCATAGAACTGCCATTTGATCGCAATGAAGCCATAGAGGAACCAAAGATAGAAATGCTGCAGCCGATGAAAACTTAAATACCGCTGATGGGGCGAGAGACGGCCGAGAATGCCCAGTTCAATATCGTCATCGTGCCCGGTGATGTTTGGATAGGTATGATGAATCACGTTGTGCTTGCGAGCCCAGTAATAAGAACTTCCGCCCAGCATATCCAACGAGACAGCAGCCAACTTGTTGATGAGGGAAAACCGAGAATAACCCCTGTGGCTGCCATCATGCTGAATGCTGAATCCGATCGCCGACATCGCGAGCCCCAGAGACGCGCAGGCTGGAAACACGGTCCACCAGGAAACCGGTCCGAAGACCAGGAATGCATAGGATCCGAAAAACCAGCTGAGAATCACAACGGTCTTCACGTACATCTGCCAGCAGTCTCGAGGAGACTTCCCGACATTTTGAAAATACTGATCCACACGACGTTTCAACGCGAGAAAGAACTCATCATGTCGCTCAAACTTGGGAATAGCGGAAGCGGTTGTCGGAATCGATGTTTCGGCACTCGTTGTCGGCGCCTCGGAAGCCAAGAGCATATACTGCCTGTTATTCGCACGAATTGTGACTTGGGCTGTTCTTGAACACGGCGTCTGCATGAGCATTTCACGCCGACCTGTCCTTCGCGCTGGCTCCGCCAGCGGAAAATGAACGCCCGCTCGTCTATTTTCCAGTCGGACACTTTACCCCCAACCGTTGCCAAACGCCAGTCGTAATCGTTTGGCTTGTGATGTCAGCCAAGGACCTCTTTCACCACCCTGGCGGGAAGCACACCCGTGAGCCGAAAATCGAGACCCTGAGCCCGCACACTCAGCCTTTCGTGGGGAATTCCCAGTTGATGCAGCAAAGTGGCATGGATATCGCGGACATGTACGGGCTGTTCGACCGGCCCGAAGCCGAACTCATCCGTTTCACCGTGGGTGACTCCCGGTTTGAACCCACCGCCGGCAAACCACATCGTGAATGCATCTATATGATGGTTGCGACCCGTCGATTCTCGAACTTCTCCCATCGGCGTCCGACCAAACTCGCCGCCCCAGATTACGATCGTGTCTTCGAGCAACCCACGCTGCTCCAGATCGCGAACCAGGGCCATTCCTGGTTGATCAATGTCGCGACTGACCAACGGAAGATGCTCTTCCAGATTCTCGGTCGGACCACCGTGGTGATCCCAGTTGGTGTGGTAGAGCTGAACGAACCGGACGCCTCTTTCAACCAGCCGACGAGCCAGCAGACAATTGCGAGCAAAGCTGGACTCACCCGGATCCTTGATGCCATACAAGTCCAGCGTTTCTTTGGTTTCGCTGGCGGTATCCATCAACTCCGGCGCGCTGGTCTGCATTCGATACGCCATTTCGTACGCGTTGATGCGTGTCGAGATCTCTTCATCGCCGGTGACCGAGAACCGCTGTGCGTTGAGTTGCCGAACCGCTTCAAAGACTTCAGCCTGTTGCTGGCTGGTAACAGAGTCTGGCGTTGTCAGATTCAATATCGGCTCACCCTTGTTGCGAAGTGGTACGCCTTGATAAGTTGTCGGCAACATTCCGCTGCCCCACAACACCGAACCCCCACGAGGTCCTCGGGGACCGCTTTGAAGAACTACAAATCCCGGCAGATCACTGCTTTCGCTGCCAAGTCCATAGGTCAGCCACGACCCCAGACTTGGACGTCCGAACTGGCCGCTGCCAGTGTTCATAAACAACTTCGCGGGAGCGTGATTGAATAGATCCGTTTTGCACGTTTTGATAAATGTCAGCTTGTCAACAATGCTGGCAGTGTGAGGCAATACATCGCTGACCCAGGCTCCGCAATCGCCGTGCTGACTGAACCGGCGCCTGGTTCCCAGCAGATTGGTGCGATGGCTGCTGGCCATGAAGGCGAATCGTTTGCCTTCCAGATAGCTCTGCGGCATGGGCTCGCCATTGAGCTTATTCAGCAGAGGTTTATTCTCGAACATGTCCAGCTGGGACGGGCCGCCCGCCATAAACAGATAGATGACTCGCTTCGCACGGGCAGGCAGCAGCGATGCCTTTGGCGCCAGAGTGCTTTCCGGCATTTCGGATGCGTTTGAAACTTTGGAGCCGGCAAGCAGATTGGCCAACGCCAGGGAACCAACGCCAACTCCACAGCCGCCAAAAAAATGGCGACGTGTTTGCAGGTGAAGACGTTCTTCGGGAAGCAAGGCAGCGTTCATTCGCGAGTCACCGTTTCGTCCAGATTGAGCATCGCTCGTGCAGCACTCAGCGTATCCAGTTTTTCGAGTATCTGCAGCTCATTTTCTTCAGGTGGCCTTGACGCACAACGTCGAAATGCCACCCCCAGTCCGTCCGTCTTAATGGTTTTCTCCAGCGCTGTGGCAAATTCGAAGAATGCGGAATCGTTCATCAACGCCAGAGCCTGAAGCGGTGTGTTACTGCGAGCACGTCGGGTACATGTACTGTAACCGTCGGGAGCATCGAATACGTTCAATGACGGTGGCGGCGTGGCTCGATAGATAAACGTATAAAGTCCGCGTCGGTACCGATCTTCTCCCTCACTGACTTTCCATTCTCGATTGGCCTGCCCCAGACCCATGACCCCTTGCGGAATCGGTGGATACACGGGAGGTCCGCCCATTTTCAGAGAAAGTAGTCCGCTGGCAGACAGACACACATCACGAACAATCTCACCTTCCAGTCGCAGCCGACGCTGTCGAGCCAGCAAGTAGTTGCCTCGATCTTTCTCCCGCAGTTCTGGCCGTTCGACTGAACTTTGACGATACGTGTGTGACGTCACGATCAATCGATGCAACGCCTTCAGGCTCCAGCGACCTTCGATGAATTCGACCGCAAGCCAGTCCAGCAGATCGGGATGAGTCGGTGCCGAACCCTGCAGTCCGAAGTCATTTTCTGTTTCCACAAGGCCTCGCCCAAAGTACTGCTGCCACACCCGATTCACGATCACTCGCGACGTCAGCGGATTCCGACCCGAAACAATCCAGCGTGCCAAATCGAGACGATCCGGACTGTCTGCGGAATGATCGTTCACCTTCTCGTTCAGCGGAGGCAAAATCGAAGGCGTACCATTTGTGACTTCTTCGGCCGGACGAGTGAAGTCCCCCTGAACGAAAACGGCTGTCTTTCTCGGCGTCGCCAGTTCTTTCAAAACAAGTGTTGCGACACCTTTTCCCAACTGCTGGTCGATTTGCTCCAGTCGTTTTCCAGCGGTCTGAAAGGCTTCGTCCATCGCACCGGGGCCTGCGGCATAAAGCAGGCGATTCTGCTGGGCCGTACGCATTGATTTTTTTGACTCGACGATCTTCTGAACATTCTTCGGCAGCGATAGTCGCTGATCGGGCATGAGCTGAGTTTCCCACGCGGCCAGGGCTTCCGCTGACTTGCTCACAATGTCATCAACTGCAGCGTCCAGACGTTTCTTCTCTTCCTGGAGGGCCAGCGCGTCGATTTCCGAGTCATAGACGGTCAGGCTGGGTTCGTCCTGATTGTTGAAGAACGCAAAGAATTGGTAGTACTCCTTCTGGAGGATCGGATCGAACTTATGGTCATGACACTGGCAGCATCCGATGGTCAGGCCGAGCCAGACACTGCCAGTGGTCGCAACGCGATCGAAAATACTGTCGATGCGAAACTGCTCGGGATCTATTCCGCCCTCCTGATTGATCTGTGTATTTCGATGAAACCCCGTGGCGATACGCTGTTCGTCGGTGGCATCGGGAAGCAGGTCTCCGGCCAATTGTTCAATCGTAAACTGATCGAACGGCATGTCGCGATTGAGGGAATTCACGACCCAGTCACGATACTTCCAGATGCTGCGAGGCGCGTCAACGGAGTATCCGTTGCTGTCGGCGTAGCGAGCCTGATCCAGCCACCAGCGTCCCCAGCGTTCCCCATACGCGGGGCTGTTCAGCAGTCGCTCGACGACATCGCGGTACGCCGATTCAGGATCCTTCTGAGAAGCTTCCAGAAATGCATCGACGTCGGCCGGGGATGGCGGAAGTCCCGTGAGATCCAGACTGACTCGCCGCAGAAGCGTGATTCGATCCGCTTCGGGCGATGGCCGAATACCTTCGGATGCCAACCGAACCCTCACAAAATGATCGATCGGATGCATCGCGGCATCGACTGGTGTCTTTGACGGCCCGATAAACGCCCAGTGCTTTTCGTACTTCGCTCCCTGCGAGATCCAGTCGCGAAGCGTCTCCTTTTGCGCATCGGTGAGCCGCTTTCCGGATTCAACAGGCGGCATCACGTCGTCGTGGTTGTCCGACTGGATGCGACGAACCAGTTCGCTCTCGTCCGGGCTGCCTGGCTTGATCGCCACCTGACCGGATTCTAAAGCTGCGACAGAGCCCTCCTGCGTATCAAGCCGCAAGCCCGCTTCTCGCTTGGCATGGTCGAACCCATGGCAGGCAAAGCAGTTCTCTGCAAGGATGGGCCGCACATCGCGGTTGTAAAGCACGTCCTCCGCCACGACTGCCGAGGAAAAGCTCAGAATTGCGGCGCACCACAAGCGGTTTAAAACAGCGATTCTTCGGAACAGGTCGAAACCAAACTGTCGCATGAAAGAACTCTCAGGCTATCGCCATGAATTCGAATCGCCATCAACCGGCCTAGAGAAGCAGAATGTCACAGGTATTTTCGCCACCCTTGATTGTAAACTCAATCCCGCTGGTTGCGGTCTGTGCGTACTTCTTATCAAAAGCCGCCGCCGGCGGTGCACTATTACTGACTCCCGCCAGCATTTGATCCGCGCTCAGGGACTCGACGTCAATCGTGCCCGGCGGTTCCACCAGAACCTGGTAGGTTCCCACTGGCAGTCCATTGAAGACTTTGTCGTCACGATGCCATTCAATCGAGTACTTGCCTTCGTCGTCAGTGAAACCGAATCCAGCGTAGCCCGTATCCATCCTCATGAAAATCACTTTTGTTCCCTTGACGACTGTCTCACCTTTATGGGTTATCTTGCCGGTGATTTTTCCGATCTCGCCGAAGTCCGTTCCTCCACAGCCCACGCAGAGGACAAGCGAAAACAATACGACAGCAAGAGTCAAAACTCGGGTATTCATGGATCGATATCCAGTATCTGGCATGAGAACAAAAGCAAAACACAATCATCTCGCCATAACGACAAACGTGGCGACATCAAGGGACATCGAATCACCAAAAGCAGACCCGCCAGAAGTCAACGCTGTTCTGACGGATAACGAAAGCCTGACTGTCCAGCCCCAGGAACGCACTCCACAGTGCGCGGCCTGTCACTCGACTAGAACTCACCCACGACTTGACCATCGTCACGAGTGGACAACTGCTTCAGAGTTTCCAGGTTCATGTTCTCCGAGATGAATCGCACTGAGCCATCCGTCAGAAGGATCTGAACGCCACCTGTGTGCAGAGAGTTCAGAGGATTGTTTGCGCCTTGATTGCTGCCCATTCCAGGAAACAACTGGTTTGCGAAAGGCACCTGATTGGGGCTGTAACGAATGGACACCATGTTAAAGCATCGTTCGTCGCCTTGTGCAGTATCTCCCGGGTTCAGATTCGGAACGACGCCACGATTTCGTGTGCCCATCAACCAGCCATGGACTGTGCCTGATGGCGCGACCCATGAAAAAGTTCCGTCGAGGCGTTTCAGTCGTCCGGACATTTCTCCGACGTGCATGGTGTTGCTGGTGCCATCGGTGCAGTCACGAATATTCATTGCCTGGTTGGCGATCATCATCCCGCCGCCAGAGATCTTTCCCAAAATGCCATCGTCGTAGATTCGTGATTCCGTGAAGGACACAGGGTCCACAGCGCCGGAAATTCCAGCGTAGTGAGCAAACGCTTCACGGCCAGTTGTGGCAGTTGGATCGCTGACTGGACCTGACGAGGATGGACATCGAATAAACGTCATCGGCCCGGCCGCCAGCACGATCGCCAGATTGGTAGCGCCCGCGCTGGGTGACGCTTCTCCGACATAACCTGGGGATCGCCCTTCCTTCAAAAGTGATGAGTAAAGAGCTGCCTGTTCGACATAAGGAAGCAGCATGCAGTAAAAACTTGGCCCAAAGCTGGTGTTGCCAGTTCCGGATCGAGGCACCGATGAGTGCACAGCTCCCGGTGGAAACTTGTTGAAGACGTCGTGATAGTTGTGGAAGGCCAGCCCAAGCTGCTTGAGATTATTCTTGCACTGTGTGCGTCTTGCTGCCTCACGAGCTTGCTGAACAGCCGGCAGAAGTAAGGCGATAAGAATTGCGATAATGGCAATGACAACGAGTAACTCGATGAGCGTGAAACCACGCGATCTTTTCTTCATTATAAAGCTCCAAATCAGGCCGGGACGAATAAGG
Organism: Planctomycetota bacterium; assembly: GCA_031424595.1. GTDB lineage: Bacteria > Planctomycetota > Planctomycetia > Planctomycetales > Planctomycetaceae > SXXK01. The sequence continues at coordinate 3,653 of JANPHT010000200.1, read as the reverse complement.
ATTACGTACACTGTGCCTAAATGCTCTCCATTTGGGCTGAAAATTCCCCTCTTAATTTGCCGATTTCCGGGGATTAGTTTGCTTAATACGGACTTCACTACAACCCAAGGTCGCCCGTCACTCCGAGGCAGACATGTTTTCTCAGGGATTTTTTGGGGCCTTTTTTGAGTCGGCGGGCAACGTTCATCGAGGGAAGTACGGTCCGACGCAGCTTGCGTATTAGCCGAAGGATATCATCCGATGATCGATTGATATCGGCTAAACGAAAAACTGTGGCTAATCCGCTTTGTTCGGGTGGCTGACCTTGATGCCTGCCTGTACGATGAATTTTCTGAGACAGCAGCCACCGTTGTCGCTGACAAAAAAATCTCAGTCCGAGGGAGCTTTATTTCAACGGCCAAAATTGGCGCAGCGAGTCGCCGGATCTTATTCCTGACGTTCTTTTTGCAATCCGAGACCGCAAGGAGTTCCATTGATGACTTCCCTCGGTGTACTTTCGCGGCGACATCTCATAACCGTTTCTGCGGCTGCCGTCGCCGGTTTCTCTTTGGCAAATGTCTCCGCTGTCGGCAGTAAGGCCTTCATGGCTGCTGAAGAGAAGTGGGACCCACTTGTCGGACGCACGCCAAAACTCGTTACCGGAATCCTGACAACTTATTTTCCAGGCTCTCACTCTGATGTTCTCATCGGCCGATTGCTCAAAGGCTGGAAGATTGACGGCGGCCCCGGACCGGCACTCAAGCTGGCTTCACTCTATATCGACCAGACGGTCAACACGGAGTTCGGACGAGAGCTTGCCAGGCAGTACGATATTCCGATTTTCGAAACAATCGAAGGGGCTGTGACCGTCGGCACGAAAGGAATCCCAATCGACGGTGTGCTCAGCATTGGCGAACATGGAGATTACCCTCGCAACGAACTTGGACAGGATCTTTATCCGCGCCGTCGGTTCTTTCAGGAGATCACCGATACCTTTCGCAAGTACGGCAAGGTCGTTCCTGTCTTTAACGACAAACACCTCGGACCACGCTGGGATGATGCTCTGTGGATGTACCAGAGGGCATCGGAGTTGAAGGTCCCTTTCATGGCCGGGTCTTCGCTTGTTGTTGGCTACCGCAGTCCGAACGTTTCCGTTCCTATGAACAGTGACATCGAATCCGCCGTGGCAATCGGATACGCCGAACTTGACCGTTATGGTATTCACACTCTGGAGTTCCTGCAGGCCATGGTGGAACGCCGCCGTCGCGGCGAAGTCGGCGTGAAATCTGTGCAGTGCGTGACGGGCGATGCGATTTGGGCAGCTGTCGATAAGGGCCGAGTTAACAACGATGTCCTCAATGCCGTCGCCGCTGTCTCACTCAAAGCCGACGGCGCCGATCTTCGTGCATCGCGCGGACCGAACGATCACATGTTTGTGATGGAGTACAAGGATGGCTTTATCGCCGCCGCGTTGATGCTGAACAACTTTGCTCAGAGCATCAGTGCTGGAGTGAAGCTTCGAGACCAAAAAGAGCCACTCGCCACCCGAGCCGAAGAACGCACAGAACCACGTTATCCGCACTTCGGTTTTCTGCTGCATGCGATTGAGCGAATGATTCACACAGGGAAGCCAACTTATCCGGTTGAACGTACTTTACTGACCACCGGCATCCTGGACCGAGCCCTGACGTCACGATCGCGGAATGGTGCGCTCATCGAAACACCCGAACTCTCGATTGCCTACCATCCCAACTCTTACCCGCATGCCCCCAGTCCACCACTGCCGCTGTAATGTTTCTGATATCGGAACCCAGGAATGGAAGCTTGTGACGACAAGAGTTTGGTCAACAACGGATTCAAAACCGATTCTTAACTCCCTCCTGTTTTTTTCGCAATGGCTGCAGTCATTGCATCCGACCGGCAGATGCTGCAGATCCTTCCTGCGCCGCCCGGCATTGCTCACGCGACACGTACTGGAGCCTGCCATCCGGCCTCTGACCCGCATTGACATGGAACTCCCTTTCGCCATAAAGCTCGTAAGTTGCACGAAAGCAGGCTGCCAGCGGAAGCCTGCCACAACAAACAGGGAGACACCGAATGCCCACACTTTCACGCCGCCGCGCATTGTGCCAAATGGCCCTCCGCTTAACAGCACCTGCAGTCCTGTTTACGACTGTGGGGTGCGGCACCATTCTACACCCGGAGCGAAAGGGCCAGTCTGATGGACGCCTTGACTGGAAGATCGCCGCTCTGGATGGACTAGGGTTAATCCTGTTCTTCGTGCCGGGTGTCATCGCGTTTGCGGTGGACTTTAATAATGGAACAATCTATCTGCCTCCGGAACACACGACTTCCGCCACGAGTGACGGGCCCACGATGGTAGGCCTCCGAGCCGTCTCCTGCGGCATCCGGCGTCCCGCGTATTCCGACATCGAGCGTGTGCTGCTGGAAGAATCGAACCTGACAGTCGATCTGCGGCAGCCGCACGTTCGTCAAAGCCCGCTGTCGACTATCAAAGAGTTCTGGACAACTCAGGCACTGTTGGCAAATTCGGCTGGACACGAAGAGCCTCCTGAAATACGGGCGACCGGGAACACGTGAACTTTGATCACCCGCCCGAATATCAAATCAGCCGCAGGGCTTGGCGAGCCCGGAGGCTGAGGGGCAGCGACGCCCCATCCCCGTTGATCTGCACGAGCACGTTTCCAGCGTTCTATGAGTTCGCGCGGTCTGCTAACTGCGCCGCTGCAGTCGTGGCCGATGCAACCAGCGACGCTCTTCGGGAAAGGCACTCAGGAAGTTGTTTGCGTGAGGTTCATTGAACTGGCTGAAAACAGCGTCAACAAACTGAGAGTCTTCGTGCACCAGGCTGGTATTTCGGACTCCGGCGACCAGCGTCGCGGCCATGACCCCATCGGCGTCATGATCCTGGGCAAAATGGCCTCACATTATTTCGATGTTTGACCTGCCTCCGGCGATTCGCAAAGCAACCTATACAACGAACATCATCGAATCGGTGAACAGCGTGATTCGCAAGTTTACGAGAAATCGCAAACAGTACCCGAGTCGCGACTCTGCGTTGAAGCTGATCTTCATGGCAATTCACGAAGCCTCCCGGAAATGGACGATGCCTATTCCTAAATGGAAAGACGCATTGAACCACTTCGCAATCTCTGTCAGTTCCTGTCGACCGTGCTGACCTCCGGCCTTGAGACTTGCCTTTCGGCGAGCCTGCACGATGAGGATCCGCCGCATGGCTTCGGCCGCGGCCGCAAAGAAGTGACCACGAGAGTCCCAGTGCTGCCCATGTTCGACATCGACCAACCGCAGGTAGGCTTCATGGACAAGCGCTGTCGCCTGCAATGTCTGTCCCGGCTGTTCAGCGGCCATCCGCGCGGCAGCCAGTTTGCGCAATTCGTCATAGACCAGCGGCAACAGTTTCTCCGCCGCCTCTGGATCGCCGGATTCGATTTGCGACAGGATTTGAGTGACATCAGACATAGACTGAAGCTCCGTGGGTATCAGATTTCCTGTGGTCGATATCGGCGACAAATCTTTAATTACTGCTGTCTGAGCATCGAGCTCTCTTTGACGATCCTGTTTATCAACTGTGCTATTTCCTGAGGAGTTTCCTGACCGGTCATAGGAATCGCTCGGCATTCCTCGAGATTTCG
>JANPHT010000199.1:0-22941 GCA_031424595.1 Planctomycetota bacterium | reverse complement strand
CGGTGCCCTCCAGCGATCCGCCTACGGCTACCGAGATCGTGATTATTTTATCGCTAAACTCTACGCTCTCCATCTCGCTAAGTTCGAACTCATCGGATAATCCCCCGTTTCTATGCCGCGCACTTCATTTGTCGTTGAACCTGTTTTGCAGCGTTCTATAGTGCCATTGAGAAGAAGAATTTCACGAACCCACGGTATCCAGCCTTTGCCGATGGGCACCGTGAGATTCTGGTTTGTGAGGCGGTACTCAGGAGCCACCTGACTCGACAATGGGTCGATGTCCGGATGTAGCAAACTGGGGTGCCTGAATCAAAGATTTGACCTGCGCCGGAAAAACGGCAAGGCAGATTCAGGCTCTGCCTCAGAGAAAATTGGCAAACTCCGCAACGCGCCCTGAAGACGCAGATCGAAAATTCATTAGACTGCCCGGAAAAATGATTTGCTCAAGCTCCACGAAAGGATTCCGTTTCACTCATGCCTCAGCTTGAATTTGGTGTTCTGTTTGATGTTGATGGAGTCTTAATTGACTCTTACGCTGCACACCTGAAGACATGGCAAATCTGCTGTCAGCGGCATGGTAGAGAATGCACAGAAGCGCAGTTTGCAGCGGGATTCGGACGGACAAGCCGCGAGGTGATTCGAGATACGTGGCCGAATCCGCCCAGTGACGAAGCAATTAAGGCCTTCGACGAAGAGAAGGAAATCCTATATCGCGAACTTGTGGCAACCGATTTCCCACACATGCCGGGAGCCGCGGCCCTTATCGACGCCCTGTACCAACTGGGAATTCCCATGGCCATCGGGTCCAGCGGTCCACCGAAGAATGTGGAGTTAGCAATCGAAAAACTCAATGCCACACACAAAATCAGAACGGTGATCACCGGGGCCGATGTGGCGCGAGGTAAACCGCATCCCGATGTATTTCTGAAGGGAGCACAGGGTTTGGGGCTCGATCCTTCAAAATGCATTGTTCTGGAAGATGCGCCGGCTGGTATTGAGGCGGCTCTGGCTGCCGGCGCAAAATGCCTTGGTGTGGTCTCACGGGGACATACCTGGGATCAGTTGTACCGAGCTAATGAGCGTGTGATGGACGACCTGCAACAAGTCACGCCGGAAATGCTGCGGCGAATTGTTTATGCTTAGCGGGCAAAATCGATCGGAACGGATTTCAACCTGGACTGGAAGGCACCAAACTCATGGCGACCGTAAACGATACCACCATCCTGATCTTCGGAGCTTCTGGAGATCTCACTTCCCGAAAACTCATTCCTGCTTTGTTCCGACTTTCGCAACAGCAGTACCTTTCTGAACGATGTCCGGTGATTGGCGTTGCACGCCGGCCGAAGACTCATGAGGAGTTTCGGGCAGAGGTCAGGGAAACTGTTCGAGCACGTCTGGGTGCGGATAAATTTGACGATGCCGCGTGGGATGTTTTTGCGAAGCAGCTCTTTTATCAGCAACTGAATATCAGCATCAGCGCTGAATACACGGGCCTGAATGAAGCGGCCACTGCTCTGGAAAACCAATTGGGAGTCACCGGCGAATCCACTCGCGTTGTGTATCTCGCCACAACTCCGGATTTGTTCGCACCGGCAGTGGAAGGACTTCATGTATCGGGAATGATACCGCCGCGTGAGCAGGATTCGCGTCTGCGGGTTGTGGTGGAAAAACCGTTTGGAAGAGACCTCAAATCAGCTCAGGAACTCACGGTAGCGCTGGCCCGACGACTGCAGGAAAGTCAGATCTATCGAATCGACCATTATCTCGGCAAAGAAACGGTACAGAACATTTTGCTGTTTCGATTCGGCAATGCCATCTTCGAGCCTTTGCTGAATCGAAATCATGTTGACCATGTGCAGATCACAGTGGCCGAATCACAGGGAATGGAGGGTGCTCGTGGAGGGTACTACGATACATCCGGTGCGATGCGGGATGTGCTGCAGAATCATGTCCTGCAGTTGCTCTGCCTGATTGCAATGGATCCACCATCGCTGTTTCAGGCGCGCGAGATTCGTGATGAGAAGATGAAAGTGCTTCAGGCCCTGCGGCCCGGTACAAGCGGTTCCATTGGAAACTGGGCTGTGCGCGGCCAGTATTCGGCTGGCCTGGTCAATCGACAGCCCGCATTTGCGTATCGGGAAGAAGAGCGCGTGAACCCCGCATCGAATCGTGAGACCTTTGTTGCTATGCGAGTCGCGCTCGACAACTGGCGATGGGCGGGCGTTCCATTTTATCTGCGAACCGGTAAACGCCTTCCAAAACAGCTAACGGAAGTTGCTATCCAGTTCAAAAATCCACCGCTGAATCTTTTCTCGACCGTCGAATGCGATGGAGATCTTTGTGATCTTGTCGAGACACGTCCGAATCAGTTGATCCTTCGGATCCAGCCGCAGGAAGCAATTTCACTGCGGTTTTCGACAAAACGCCCCGGCATGAATTATCAGGTTCAGCCGGTCTCAATGGACTTTGCGTATGACGATCACTTCGATGCTCAGTTGCCAGAAGCTTATGAACGTCTGCTTTTGGATGTCATGCGGGGCGATTCTACGCTGTTCACCCGCAGCGACGAACTGGAAGCAGCCTGGCGATTTGTGACGCCTATTCTTGAAGCCTGGGAGGGCAGTTCATCAAACCCAGAGTTCTATCCAGCGGGTACCTGGGGACCGGCAGCAGCCGATCGACTGATCTCCGAAAGTAAGACACAATGGCGTGCACCTCGATGATCGCCACGGAATTCTAAACAATCGTGAGACCAGCCGTTTACCTTGCCACGGTCGTCGGAATTGGCTGAGCTCGGCGGAGCGGAGCATTCTGACCCGACATCGGAGGCCGACTTACAGCGGTATTCACGGTAGGAATCTCCCAACTGACCGGGTCAACAGCAGGAGCGGCGGGCGGAGCAGCATCGTTTGGATTTGGCGGAAGTAAACCATCCGCAGGCGTCGTTTTGGGCGATTCGAAGATCTCCACTGGCGCTAACGGTGCCGGTGTATTGGGAACCAGAGAAGACGGGGCGAGGTTCTCCATCTGTGGCATCATCGAAGACTGGTGTCCACCGCCACAATCAGATCCGGCATTTCCAAACATTGCCATGTCAGACATTTGGGAGCCCCCACAGGACGAGCATCCGTCAGCCATCGCAGAGCCACATCCGCCAGCCCCGGAGCATTCATCCATGGAACAACCACCAAATCCACAGCCGACGCCAACACCAACGTGTTGGGCAGGGTAAAAACCGGCGTTGTATTGAGCGTAGGCATCACCAGGAAACAAAGGAGATAGCTCGCAAGTGCCACCACAGTGACAAGGACAGCCGGATGCCCTCTGCTGATGTTGTTTGTGCTGGCAGGACCTGCACTTCGTTCCATGCATCGTCGTGCTTCTACAACCATGCATCATGGTTGTGCTGCATCCTGTGAGAGTGATCAGTGTGAGGCATAGCACAAGCAAATTCTGCCGAGTCATCGCGCGTGTTCCAACTGCAACCACGCTGTTTCGGAGGAAGGCACTCCAGTGCTTCGAAGCTCACGCAACGGCGTATCGTCTTGAATCGGCTGGCCGTATGGCAGACTTTAACGATTGGGGAAGATTTTCCAATTATCCTGACTGGGGGTGAAAATGATTCGCCGGCAGCTCTGCAGGGCTCAGGCTTTGATGATTTAAGCCGTCACATGCCGCTGAGTTTCCCCCTGGATGAGGGAGAACTGGGTCAGGCGGCAGAGGTCCAGTAACTCATTAGCCGCCTGCATGATTCCGATCATGTCCTTGTCGTGTTCCAGGGACTCCAGCAACTGCTCTGACACATCGACCATGCTGTCGATTCCTGCTCGCTCGGCACTGTTCAGCAACTTGCCTGTGAGTTCCTTGAGTTCATCCAGATCCTGGTCATCGAGAGCAGAAACCAGTCGCTCAATCTGAATACCAATATCAAGAGCAATGTCTGTTGAAACGCCCGGCATTTCAGACCGCTCACCGGAACGCAGCTTCACGGCAGAAATGAAACGTTCCACGAGTTCCGGATCAAACTGCGTTCCCGCACACTTGCGAAGTTCTTCGAAGGCTTCTGTGCGGGACTTTCGTTTTCGATACAAGGCATCTGACGTCATGGAGTCGAAAGCATCGGCAATAGCGAGGACTCGAGATGCCACGCTCGGGCGGTTTCCATTACGACTGAGTTCCGCCTGATTACTCAGATTAAACCACACACCATACTGCTCGATGATCTCGTTAAGAACATCGGATCCAAAAGATGCACGGACCAATTGAACACTGACCGAACGATGCCGCCGCATGATGGCCCATTCGGCTTCCGTCAATCGACCTCGCTTTTGCAGAATCGCGTCTGGAACTCCGATCTTTCCAATGTCATGCATCAGAGCCGCGATCTCGAGGCTGTAACATTCCCGCATAGACAATAAGCCTTCAGCCGTGGCCACACACAAGTCAGCCACTCGACGACTGTGTGCAGCGGTCGGCTGATCGCGGTAGGACATGGCGGAGACGAGAGCAGTCACAGCCTGAAACGGAATCGTCACATTCTCTGGCTTACGTTTTTCTTTACGAGCTGTGGCCGGAGTTTCCCCTAATTGAGCAATCTGCTTCTCGGCCTTATCGAATCGGACGACCTGGTTTCGACCATTTCGCTTGGCGACGTACAGACACTTATCCGCCTGATCCAGCAGGTCCTGAGGCGATTCTGCATTCTGCTGCATCGACGATACCCCGAGGCTCGCGGTCACCTTCAAGTTGCCTACCTGAAGAGACTTAATGGCAAGCCGAATTCGTTCAGCACGCAACTCCGCATCATCCAGACTGGTATCCGGCATCAGAACAGAGAATTCCTCACCCCCATATCGACAGACGATATCGCCCTCGGCAACGGTCTTCATCACGGTCGCAGCGACTTTTCTGAGAACCTCGTCACCCATGGCATGACCATGATTGTCATTGATCAACTTAAAGTGGTCGATATCGACCATCACTGCTGACAACTCGCCAAGGACAGGCTTTGCCTGATTCCAGATCAGTTCAAAGTCTTTGAAGAAGCTGCGACGATTTACACAACCCGTCAGAGCATCGCGAGTGGCAAGCCACTCCAGCTCTCGGTTCTGCTGTCGAATCTCTTCGCTGGATTGCTTCAGCGAGCAAAGGGCATCACGAAGTTCTTTTTGCTTGCGATCCAGTTCGGTCACGTCTTCAAAACTGGCCACTACCCCTCGGCACTTTTGCTTTTCGTCGTGAATTGGAACCGAACTGACGGAAAACGTTCGCTCTGACGTCTCTGAGCCAATTTTCATGATCACGCCCCGCAGCGCCTGACCAGTGGCAACGGTATTGTTCCATGGCAACTCGATGGTCTTTGCATCTGCCAGATGTCGAAATCCGATCTCGTTGGCATTTTTCCCAATCAAGGCCTCAACCTGAAGATGGACGTGCTGAGCAAACGCGCTGTTCGCCAACACGATTCGACAATCGTTATCAATGACCAACAAGCCTTCCGCCAGTGCATCAAGTGCTTCACGAACGCGGTGGGGAATCACCTGAGAGGGATTGAGATGTCGCAGTACTTTTCGAAGGTAGATTGAAAATGAAACAAAGAGTCCGAGTCCCAGAAAAATTGAGAGCGAAAACTCGGGACGCATCCAGCCTCCCAGTGGCCCGGCCATCACTTCCTCGAATCGAATTTCCAGTTGGCCCCAGTGCTTTCCGCCTGCCGTAATGGGAACGATAAACTCACGTGATGATTGCGGTTCATTCCCCTGCGTTTCCCAAATACTTTCATGGGGACCCGATGCGAACAACAGTTGGCCATCCATGTCTGTCCGAACGGCAAATGATTCCACTTCCGGATTGCGCTTCCGAATCGCGTCGAATGTCTCAAGAATCTGCTCTGCATTCATCCTGGGAGCAAGTGCCATGAAACTGACGGCCGTGGCCTCGCAAAATGCCGAGCGATTTTTCTGAGCGGCTGTGCCAACGTTCGGAATTAGTCCCAATAGGCCGGCTACAAGGAGAGCGCTGATGGTGAGACTGACTAGTCCCAGCACAATTCGCATACTTGAAGAGAGTCGGCGCATAAGCCTTGACCGTACAGTGATTGAAACGAGTTTCGAAAAACTCTACGTGTTGTCTCCACACCTCGTCAATGTTGTAAAAAATCAACCATCGCGGGCGCTACTTTAAGATAGCCCACAATCCGCCGCTTGCAGACAGTTGGTACAATTACATCGCCAGGCTCCACTCCCTGCACAGGCAAAGCGAGGACACGACAAGGGAAGGGAAATCATCCGGGGCGGGAAATCGAGCAAAAAGCCGCTCGCAGAATCCTCATAGGCGGCCTGCATGGCAGAATTAGAATAGTCAAACGGATAACGCTTTCGACCAGGAATTTGAGACCATCGTCGCATGAGGGTGGGCGGATTACCACGGTGCTTCAGCCGGAAATCGCCATGGAGAAATCCGAAGATGCGGGGACCGCCCGCCATTCGCGAAGGCAAAATCTCCAATGGAAAGAATCCCTTCTGACTGCCCAATCGGCGCACATGGTCTTCGGCGATCATCGCATTGGCGACTCGAAGGGATCCAATGAATAGGGCAGCAGTTGAAACAACTGCTGCCCTGCGCAAAACTCTCTGGAATCAACCTCGAAGCTGACTACTCAATAACTTCGCCCTTGCTTTCAGCTTTGGCTTTAGGTTTGCCCTTAACTTTGCCATCGCCATTTTCGCCGTCAGCCTTCTTGGCGGCGAATGCCTTCGTAAAGACCTCTTCTGAGAAAATCTTCGTCAACTGTTCTTCTTTGGTTGCGGCTTCAATCGCACCTTTGCACTTTTCACAGCAGAAAGTGACCTTCACGCCTTCAACTTTCGCCGACTGCTCCTTGTTGATCTTGCCACCTGTCAAAGGGCACTGAATCTGACGAAATTGCTTTGTCTGAACAAGTTGATGATTAGCCTTAGTAGAGTACTCGGCACTGTCGGCTTCAAATTTTGCCTTGCACTTTTCACAGCAGAAGTACACATCCTTTTCTTTGTACTTCGCAGTCTGTTCCTTCTTGGCATCGGCACCAGAAACTGGACATTTTGCGGCAAACTTGGCTTCTTCCTTTTCAGCCTTCGCAGGCTTATCCCCGACTTCCTTCTTCTTTTCGTCTGCCATTGCCACAGGAACGCAACAGGCAACACCCAGCAATAATACTAACCAACCGCTACGAGAAATCATGGTAAGAACTCCATAGAGAAAGCGGCCAAAGCCGCACTGCCGAATCTCAGGGCCTTAGGAATTTCCCTAAAACCTCCACTGTTGATACTCGGATTATTGCTTAATTGAAGCAGCGAACTGTTGTCGCTGCAAGGCAGAGGCGATCCAATCACGTGAACTGAGGCGGGAATGCAACACTCGGCTGGCATACCTCAAGCTACGTAAAGCGTGGCGATAGACGACCTTTTCATGGGTTCCACGACCTTTCCGCGACTGCTCTGCATTACGCAACCAATTGCCTAACTGGCTGGATGGGTGGCAATCCTTTGAGATCGCCTATTGCGAAACAGAAAACTCTGCGGACAATGTCAACGGGCAATCAATGCCTGACAGGGCCCCAGGAAGACGTTTTCCCCCGCGTCAGCAACAAATTGTGAAGTGCGCAATTCAATGGACTCAAGTTGGATCGTGGTATGCGAACAATTTCCATGGACGACAAATCTCGAATCGTGAAAACCATTTTCACTCAGGTTGCATTGCTCATACTGGCTTCGTCGGGTTTTGGAGAGTCGCTCCTGGCACAACAGCGGCATGACTTTCGCGGTTCCAACTTCGGAGCTGGGCATCCTCGCGGATCTGGACTGGGAACTATTCAGCCTGGTAGTGGAAACTTTGGAACCAACGGACCGGTCAACTACGGGCGCTCAGGATTTGGACAGCAGTATGGAGCCCCCTCATCGCCTGGTTCGTCCGCTACGTATTCGAATGGTCGAATGGTGGCCGGAGTGACACGCACGCCAAATGGTGTTCGGCATTTGTCCAATGGTCTGGCCTATCCGGCGATCATCCCTGACCCATCGATTGGAAATGCTCCATGGATGTATGGCAATGGCTATGGCTCCGGTGGATACAACCTCGGTTATTATGGATGGAACTCAAATCCTCAACTATCACAGCCGCTGTTTGTCGATCCGGCATCAGGCCAATTGGTTCCTTTTTGTCCATGGGGAGTTTCTGGTCTTCCCTATTTTGGTGGCGTCAATCCTTACTACCCCGGATCGATTCTTGCCCCAACGATTTTCAGCATGAACATTTCAATGCTTCCATCCGTTCCCTCAACGGCATCTTATACGATGACTGATCCACGGATTCTGGACTTTTTCGGTCCGCAGCCACCACGGGTGCCCATTAAGAATCCTCAGCCTCCCGACAATGCGGATCAAATCCCATTTGCGCCTGGTGTTCAAGTGCCAAATCATGAGGCTCCACTGTTGAATGAATTCGACGCTGTGCCACGCCCGGAGAAAGTGTCGAGTCTTTCCGAAAAGATCAATAGCCTGAGATATCAATCTAACGGCGATGACGCATTTCGCCAGGAAGACTACGCCGGTGCAGAAGCAGCCTATCGCTCTGCGATCGAAGCCGCACCCGATCGTCGCAGCCTCTGGATTCGAATGACTTTTGTCCAGATAGCACGTGAGGATTTTGCCGAGGCCGTCCGCTATTTGAAGACGGGACTGAAGATGCGGGAAGATGCCACTCGCTCCTGGATTTCCGCTGATGAACTTTACGGATTTCAGGTCGCCGAACGTGCTCGCAGCCACGGCGGAAAACTCTGGAACTGGCTCGCCGAACAACCGCTTTCCTCAGACCGACTGCTTCTTTCCGGAACGTTTCAGAAGCTGCGAGGTTTTGATGCCGCCGCCAGCGAATTGCTGGAAATGGCCAGCCATGAAGGTGCTGAAGCCGATTATGTCAACGCCGTCAGAGCTATCGCAGCGGCGGACATTGGGCAGCGAGCGATTTCCCACGAACTGGACCGAATGGTTCAGCAGACGTCCACGAAGAATGACTCTCGAGTCAACTCCGCAGTGCAAGCAAATGCTCGTCCGACTTTGGACGAAACTTCCGCCCACGGTGTAGAGAATGACGGCATCTTCCTGAGAGGAGCAACCGCACAGGACAAAACATCCGAATCGTCCGATGCCCCGGATTTCGTCATTCCCAAACTCTGACGCGTCCTCTCAAGCAGGCCGAAACGACATTCGAATCGTCTGCGATCTGTCCGGACCGACCGAGACGAACTCAATCGGCTTGCCCACAATCTCCTCAATTGCTCGGCAATACTGCTGGGCAGAAGCAGGAAGGTCGGCGAAGTTCGTAATTCCCGTGATGTCTTCCTTCCAACCGGGCACTCGACGCAACACTGGTTTTGCCGCCTCCAGATCTTCGCAGCGGCTTGGCAAAGTCTGAGTCACCTGGCCGCGGATATTATAAGCTTGGCACACGAACAACTCGTCAAAACCGCTCAGCACATCCAGCAATGCGATTGTGATCGAATCCACACCGCTGATTCTCGCGCTGTAACGAGTGGCAACGGCATCGAACCAGCCGCAGCGGCGAGGACGTCCGGTGACCGTGCCGAATTCATTCCCGGCAATTCGAATCCTCTGACCAATCTCATTGTCGAGCTCCGATGGGAACGGCCCCCCGCCGACTCGAGTTGTGTAGGCCTTCGCAACGCCAATCATCTTGACGATCGCTCGTTCCGGCACACCGCTGCCGTTGTGAATCCCGCAGCCCGAACTGTTGGATGATGTCACATAGGGAAACGTGCCGTGATCAACGTCCAGAAGACTGCCCTGAGCCCCTTCGAACAGTATCCACTTTCCAGCATCAAGTGCATCGAGCAGATAGGTCGTTGAATCGGCGACCATGGGGCGAACGCGGTCAGCGGCCGTTGAGTACTCCGCAATAATCTGATCCGAATCCATTTGCGGACCTTCGGGATCAAGAGCATTCAGGATCTTTTGCTTAAAAGGAACGATCTCGCGGACTTTGGAGGCGAATGTGTCTTTGCACACCAAATCACCAACTCGAATCGCATGCGACCGCCCTACTTTGTCACGGTAACAAGTCCCGATCCCTCGCATAGTCGTTCCGATGGCTGAACTGCCTCGCGATTTTTCGAGAGCCGCTTCTTCCAGAAGATGCCACGGACAAATGACGTGGGCTCGATCGCTGACCATCAAGCGGGATAAACAGTCCTGACCACCGGCGATCAGCCCATCCAGTTCTTTCAACAGGGCCAGCGGATTGACCACAACACCGGGAGCGATGACGGATTTTACATGGCTCTGAAGAATGCCGGTTGGAAGGAGGCTTAGCTTGTAAGTGCGACCATCAAACTTAACAGTATGTCCAGCATTGTTGCCGCCCTGATAACGGACCACGATATCGTGGCGTTCGGTCAGGATATCGACGATTTTCCCCTTGGCTTCGTCGCCCCACTGCAAACCAATCACGGATGTTGCCGGCACAAAAACACTCACAATGAAAAAGGAGAGATTTCAAATCAAAAAGAAACCGGACGTCGGTACGCACCGACATCCGGTCAGGAGGTCTCTTCATTGTACAGCTCTGTATCTGATTCCCAAATGCACGGAAGAGTTTTTTGAAAAGCGGCAGAAACAGCTTTTATCGCCGACAAAAAGTCCATTGTGGCATTCCGTCTGCCGCAATCTCCGACGCCTGGCCCCGAACCATCCACGGTTCCGGACCGGCATGACTCCATTTCAGCCAACGCGATGATCGCATTCTGAACAGCGCCAGCCTGGCCGGCGCAGGGCATCCCTGATCCAGACGATCGACCACAGCCCCAGCGTTACCAAAGTCAACAGCATCTGACGAAGTCGGCTCGTTCCCGGCCGCAAAGCCAGCACATGCTTCTGACAATTCGAGCAGTACTTGGTCGTTTCCTGCTGAGACACAATCTGCACAATCCGCGCCGTTACCTCCGCTGGAGTCAGTCGTTCCTGGCGTTGTGAAGGTTCCTGCATAGCCATGATGATCTTTGGATAACCTGAGAATCAACGCTCGGCCGTTATTTGCGTCGGTGTTTCAATTGGCCGACGTGTTGATGTTTCGCCGACCGGAACTCCAATTGGTCCCTTGCGATGTCGGCCAAAAAGCATTCCCTGTTTTTTATAGGACTCTTTCGCGTATAACGGGTTGTACGCAAGATACATGAACAGCCGAGTGAACGAACTCATGTGGGTCTTGAAGTCCCACATGCGCCAGAAGATTGACCGCGGACTGTTCCATTTGTCGCGACAGCTCCAGATAACATCCGTCAATTCATCCGGACTCATTTTTTTGGGGATAAAGGCCGCCTGGTTGAACCGATACTCCGGATGCAGCCACCACTTGCCGCCGAAGAGGAGTCGTCCTTCACGATTCAGTCGATCGTACAACGGAGTCCCGGGATAGGGCATCAGGATGTTGTAAGCCGCGAAGCAGAATCGGTTCTTCATGGCAAATTCATGCGTTTCCAGAATGGACTCAATCGTGTCAAAATCATGCCCCAGCGTAAATGTGGCCCAGGTCTGCAGGTGAAACTGCCGCAGGATTTCTACCTGAGCCTGATAACGATCCCAGCCCTCTTTATGCATCAGGTTGGGTGCTTTCTTCATCAGCTTGATACTGTCAGGACTGATCGATTCAAATCCGACGACATGTCCCATACATCCACTGTCGGCCATTAATTCCATCAATTCAGGATCGTTGGTCATATCGATCGAGGCCTGAGACACCCAGCGGATCTTCATCGGTATCAGATCACGCAGAAACGACTTGGCGGCTTCATGATTCGACAAAAAATTGTCGTCGACAAAGAACACGAACTTGCGGTTCTGCCGTCGAATCTCTTCCAGAACTTCTTGTGTCGGCCGGATGTACTGAGTCTTCTTGAAATAAGCACTTACAGCGCAGAAATCACAGGCAAATCGACAACCTCGACTGAACTGCATGAGCGTGAGTGGCAGGTAACCTTTGCCGACAAACAGGTCGCGTCGAGGAAGTGAACCGCCAGCCTGAGCGACCCCGACTGCTGCATCATAACGAGGTTTCAATCGACCGTGCCTCGCGTCTTCGACCGCCTCAGCCCAGCGGAACTCAGCATCGCCAATATAGATTGAATCAGCATAGGCCTGGCACTCGTCCGGAAACAACGACGGATGAGCGCCCCCCAGAATGACGGGAACCCCTCGCGAACGGTACTCCGCTGCGATTTCGTAGGCCCGACGAGCCGCATAAATCTCAATACTGATGGCAACCAGATCCGTGGGCTCATCGAAAGGAATATCTTCCATGCGATCGTCGTAGAGCACACACTCAACATCCGGTGGCGTCAGTCCGGCAAGGACTCCCAGACTCAGCGGCTCCATTCGCGCTTCGTCGATGTACAGACTATGGTCCTGTCGCCCAATATTGGGCATAATGAAGGTGATTTTCATGCAAAGGTACTCATAGGCTCAGGCAAGTCGGCAGATCCCAGCCGATGCCCCTGTTTCCTCAGGATTTCACGCTTCGAAATCAGGTTCGACAATAGATACATACCGAGCCGGTACGGTGTGCGCATATTGGTCGCCGGTGCAAAGGCCCGGTGACATAAAGACCGAAAAGTATTGAATTTCAGTCTTGCACGCAGGCATCCTGCGGTCAATTCGTCGGCTGTCATACCTTTCGGATGAAACGTCGCGGTTCCATACCGAAACGCAGGATCCAGCCACCATCGATCAAAGACGAGTCTATTCTGCTCCTGAAGTTCTCGATACAAGTCAGCACCTGGCGTCGGAGTCAGTGGATTAAAATTGGCCAGATAGAACTTATTGTCGATGGCAAACTCAACCGCTGCATCAAATGAATTCGCAGTATCCTGGTCATACCCAAAGACAAACGTCCCGTAGATCATGATGCCCGCTTCCTGAAAGACTCGCACCGACGTCTGATAGTCGTTGTACTTGACGTTCCATGACTTGCGCATCTGCACCAGGTTGTCGCGGTTGAGCGATTCAAATCCAATCAACGCACTGATGCAGCCACTCTTCTGCATCAACTTTACCAAAGCTGGATCCTGTGCGATGTCGATGGAAATCTGACATGACCAATTAATATTCAGAGGAACCAGGGCCTCGAACAGCTCGATCGCTTTCGGAACGTCGACAAACAAATTGTCATCAACAAGGAAGACCATACGACTCTTCAGCCGGCGAATCTCGTCCACCACTTCCGACACCGGACGCTGCCGCAATGAATTGCCATAGAACGCACGAATCGAACAAAAGTTACAGTTGTATTTGCAGCCGCGACCGTACTGCACCAGCGTCAATGGTGCGTAGCGTTTCCCTTTGAAGATGCTGCGATCCGGATCGGAACCGGACAGCGATGGGAATTCGTTCTGCTGATAGAGTCTCTGTAGCGACCCCTTGCGAGCATCTTCGACAACCCTGGGCCAGACTCCTTCTGCATCGCCAACCACAACCGCATCCGCAAACTGCAGGGACTCGTCTGGCAGAAATGTCGGATGATATCCTCCCATGACAACGGGAATTCCACGACTTCGATAGAGGCCTGCGATCTGATAAGCACGTCTGGCTGTGTATGTCTCCACGGTCATCGCCACCAGGTCAGTCGGATCATTCAGCGGAAGCTCTTCCAGGCGTTCGTCATGAAACACCGTCGTCACGTCGGGCGGTGTCAGTCGCTTCAGAATGGCAAAACAAAGTGGATGCATGGCATCGGAAGATCGCCCGTCATAAAGATTCGGCCGAATGAATGTGATCTTCATAAACCTGAATCCTGTGACTGGCCGGGAGCTGGCCCTGCCGGCCTGGGTCCCAACCATTGACGCAGGTAGTGTCGGACATATCCCGGACGCTCGTCATCTTTACGAAGATCCCGTGGCAAATAGTACCATGAAAGCTCGGGATGCCGGTGATGATTCAAGTCCCACTCGCCATGCAGCAACAAAAGCGACATCAACCTGTTGTGTCGCAGGTTCCAGGCACCTTCGATGATATCTCGCCTGGAAAACGCATGCCCAATATATTGCCTCGTCGACCAGTTGAATGAGAAGCAAGCGTACATCAGCAGCACAATGTTCCACCGCAATTGCAAAAACCAAAAGAGCGCTCCAAACGTTGCGACATTCAGCAGCAGTTCAAGCCTGATCCACTTCAGATCTCCGGAAGTGATGTCGGTCACATTGGCATTCCCCAGCGGTGGTCCACTGAACAACTGCATTCCGATGGTCCGCGGCACGATGGCGAACAACACCGCACAGACCGGAATGCAGGGCCAGAAAAAACCCATCAGCGTCCCGTACCACTGACAACACTTCCAGAAAAAGCTGTCTTGCGGATAGTACAGATCGAAGATTTCGGCATCCGTGCGATTTCGCTGATGATGCCCCTGATGAGTAACACGGATCATTGAAAACGGTGCCAGGAAGAGAACGCCAGTGACCACGCCAAGCCAGTAATTCCAGCGAGCATTGTCGTGAAGGTTGTCGTGAGTCGCCTCGTGTAACAAAGCGTAATTCGTCAGCATCAGATACGAATAGGCGATGGCAACGAGAACAATGCCAATTGTTGATTCCAGCGTGGATCCAAGCCAAAGCAGGCCGACCGCAGCCACGACGTCCAGCAGAACCAGGCCCACATTCAGTGAATTTGGAATGGGCATTCCTGCGAGTCGATCGATGGGGATCGAATCCCGATCATTCGGTTTCATTTGGATGATGGTTTCTGTGGAGTGCACGAAATCAACCTGTTCATGCGAATGCAAATCCGTTTGGCGAGGCTGGAGTGTAGTCGCAGTGATTGTGACTCACAATGTGGTGACGCGCGTCAAGATTGCTGAATTGCTTTGGCCGCATTAGAGTCCCATTCCATTACTGACAAACTATTCTCCGGCGAGCTGAAAGGGCGTCAGTCCTCCGAGCCTCCCAGTACCTCCGCAAGTGCCTACACATCAAGAGCCCCTTTGAGGCAGCTGCAACAACCGACTCCACATGCAATTTTTCAACATCTATCAGTTCCTCGCGCCAGTCACTCTGGTTCCGCTCAGCTACTGGCTGTGGTGGACGAGGTATGATCAGAATCATCCGTTTGTCCTGCTGGCCCTTTCGATCCCGGTGTTGTTCGCTTATGTGATTCCGGGGATCGGTACAAATGTTCTTGGGCTGTGGGAGTTCAACACGAGATTTCGCCTCGGAAACTTTCGCCCTCACCACGGCTTCGTCTTTGGGAGTGCAACCAGTATGTTGACGCTGGTTGGCCTAAGTCGAGCCGCTACACCGATTGATGCCTGGGAAGTGATTCGAAGCGGAATTGTCCTGGGCTCAGTGCTGGGATTCTGGAACTGGTACTACGATATTCAGGCGATCAGATCAGGCTTCATTCTGGTTTACAATCGCCCATACGCCGACGGACTTGGTCCGGAAGCCATTGCCATGGATTATGCTCCGGTTCTGTTTGGAGCATTCGGCCTCTGCTACGGTGCCGCGCTTCGAATACTGGAATGGCAACTGCTGGAACTCGGACACTGGAATCGTTACTGGTGGTTGCTCGTGGCAAGCAATCTCTTCGTGCTGACTGCACCAGTAGCGATTCTGGCAACGCATACCTATATTCGTCATGGAATCTCAGGACTGAAGCCACAAAAAAGGGAGATCAAATAATGCGAAACTGCGTTCTTTTCGGACTCGGGCTGTGGCTCTCGATACTTGCATCATTGATTCAATCAGGGGTTTACTCCCAGGAGCCCGCGCCGCCAATTCAGGAACCAGCTGCACCGCTGGACACAAAGGCCATTGACGCGGAACTGGACAAATTCCGAGATGATCTGTTCCACGCATTCAATACCGGCGACTATCCGGCCATGCTGGAAAAATACTGCCACGAGGACATCATTGCCACGTGGCAGGATGGAACGACATCCGAAGGCCACGCGGGCGTCATTGCGGAATTCGACAAGCTGAAACAATTCATCGACAAGATGACTGTTGACGCCACGACCGACAAGAGATTGATCCTGCATGACGGAAAACTCGTAATCTCATCCGGAGAAATGAAGGACCACTATGTGCTCGGCCGAGGCCCCAACGTCAACCTCAACAGCCGCTGGTCAGCAACATTGATCAAAGACAACGACCGCTGGCTGCTCGCAAGCTTCAGCGCATCAACGAATGCGTTTGATAATGAAGTCGTTTCCCTGTACCTCACAAGCCAAAAGTACGCGGTGTCGACCGTGGCCGGTTTAATTGGCATCGGCATAGGCTTGCTGCTTTCTCGAATGATGAACCGACGCAGCAAGCGATAAGGCTGGACCAGCTTTCGGCTTTGAGACAAACCGAATAGAGGCGCTCCTAATCAGTTAGCTGAATCTCGACGTTCTCGACTGCCCGGAGAGCCTGCAATTCGCGAGGCAGTGGAAATCGCACACTTTCGTCACGCAGCACGGCCTCAGAGACTACTCCATTAAAGTAGACTGAGGTTCCCTGATAAATCTCAGCGCGATTGTTCTTTCACCTGAAATTGTAAACTGCGACGCGACGCCTAAGATCACGCGAGAGAAAAGAGTGTGTCTGTTGTTCCATGATTAGTGCGTGAATGTTCAGTGATTTGTGCGTGAAAGGATACCGTGGTTTCAACAATGACGGCAGTCCATCACCTCCGAAGTGACGATGAATTTATAGACCAACACCTGCAGGGGACCAGTCGAACTTTTGCTTTGGCAATTCCGTTGCTGGCCGCTGATCTTCGTCGTCAAACTGGAATCAGCTACCTCCTGTTTCGAGTCGCCGACAGTATCGAGGATGCTCCTGAAGGCAATGTCGCTGTCAAGAAACAGTTACTGACCGGCCTGAGTGACTGTCTCAACCATTCCATTCCATGCAGTCCAGAGCACGACGATTTTTTAGCCCCGAATTCCCTCGGGCTTGAAGGGCTCTGGCCGACTCAGAGCCCCACGGAATCGCTCCTGCGGGGGTTTCCAAGACTGTTGTCCATTTTTTTCCACCTGCCATTGCCGGTATCCCGGACCATCGGAAAATCTTTGACATCAACAATCGCCGGGATGATTGGTTTTCTCGGCGCCTCCCCGAACTTACCCAATCAGATTCAAATCCAGACAATCAGCGATCTTCGCCTCTATTGCTATGCAGTTGCAGGCGTTGTCGGTGAACTACTCACAGATCTCTTCGTTCTGCATCATCCCGTAAGCCCCAAAGATCACGAAGAGCTGCGCCGCCTTTCCGTTGGTTTCGGAGAGTTCCTGCAGCTCATTAATATCCTGAAGGACGCTGGCCGAGATGCCATGAGTGGTCGCGTGTTCATTCCGCTTGAGGCCTCGCGTGAAAACATCCATGAGCTAGCGATCGCAAGTCGTAATGATGCTCTGACTTATATCCATCTGCTCGAGAAGAACGTTTTCTCCTCCGACATTATTATTTATTGTCGTTTCCTTTACCTTCTTGCGGATGGATCACTTCAGCAATTGCGCCAGGGAGGCGCTGGCAGCAAATTAACTCGTGATGAGGTCATGCGAATTCTTGCGGAACTCAAGTCTGAATCTGGCATCCTGCCTGTGTAGAATCTGACGTGACACGAATGCACGAATTCACTCGCTCGCGACTCGTATTGTACCGCACTAATAACTTCGGCATAATTTGCCGCTCTTGATTAATTCCTCAATGTGACAGGACACGCAATGGCAAGGATGCCAGCGAACAGGAAAAAAGTCTGTATTGTCGGCGCTGGACCCGGCGGACTCGCGAATGCCATGTTGATGGCTCAGGCTGGCGCAGATGTGACCGTGTTTGAACGCGCAGAACGCGTCGGTGGACGCTGTGCTGCGATTGAAGCAGACAGCTTTCGTTTCGATACGGGCCCGACGTTCTTTCTTTATCCAAGAGTGCTCGAAGAAATCTTTCAATCCGTCGGCCGCAATCTCTGGCGGGATGTCCCGATGACTCGGCTGGATCCTCAGTATCGTCTGGAGTTCGGTGCCGGAGGACGCATCGACGCGACTCCTGATCTGAAACGCATGCACGCCGAGATCGCTCGCATCGCTCCGCAGGATGCGGATTCATTCGTGCGGTTCATGAATGAGAATCGAACCAAGCTGGATCGCTTTCGACCCATTCTCGAATCGCCCTTCAGCAGCATGCTTGATCTGCTGCGTCCTTCCGTGCTGAAGGCAGCTCCCTGGGTGCGTCCATGGCGATCAGTGGCCGATGACTTAAGCAAACACTTCTCGGATCCTCGACTGATCACCGCGTTTTCATTTCAGTCCAAGTATCTGGGCATGTCGCCATTTCAATGCCCGAGTCTCTTCACGATTCTGGCGTTCCTCGAATACGAGTATGGCGTCTTCCATCCGACTGGTGGTTGTGCGGCGGTCAGTGAAAAGATGGCTGACATCGCGAGTGAAATGGGCGTGGATGTTCGGCTGGACGAACCGGTTGAACAATTGCATTTCGAAGGCCGCAAAGCCGTCGGCCTGAAGACTCGCAACGGCGATCATACGTTTGACTCGCTGGTCATCAACGCTGACTTCGCTCAGGCGATGAAGACTCTGGTGCCCGATCACCTGCGAAAGTCGTGGAACAACAAGAAGCTGGATCGCAGCAAGTACTCATGCTCCACATTCATGTTGTACTTGGGCATTGAAGGACGCTACGACCATCTGCCGCATCATACGATTTACATCGCGAAGGATTATGAACGCAATCTCGACGAAATTGATCGCCTGAAGGTGCTTTCGGAAGATCCGTCGTTCTATGTCCAGAACGCCTGCGTCACAGATAAGTCGCTGGCTCCGGACGGCATGAGCACACTCTATGTGCTGGCCCCTGTGACGCATGAAAGTCCAAATGTCGACTGGAAGTCACAGACGTCGATGTTTCGAAAACGCGTGCTGCGGCAAATGGAAAAGCTGGGCCTGCACGATGTCGAAGAACGTATTCGCTTCGAAAAAGTTGTGACGCCGGACGACTGGCAGAATACGTATCAGGTGTTTCGTGGCGCGACTTTTAATCTCGCACACAATCTCGGCCAGATGCTGCACGCTCGGCCACGAAATCACTTCAACGATCTCCAGCAGGTGTATCTGGTTGGCGGTGGAACTCATCCGGGCAGCGGCTTACCCGTCATCTACGAATCGGCCCGCATTTCGGCTCGCATGATGTGCGATGCGTTGCGGCTGGAGTTTCCGGAAACATCAACTTCGCCAGCCACATTGCCAATGGCATCGGCCGCTCAGCGGAGGGCCGCCTAATGGGGCCGGCCGGGTTGGAAACGAAGAACCGCGCAGCAGCCGTTCGATTGCGCCTGCATTCGGCCGATGCCGTCCGTGAACTTTCCGCGCGGCCGATTGATGGCAACGAACTCGCCGCTACTGTTCGATCGCAAATGAGCAACGCTCGAACTGCACAGTCGGACTGGTCTGAACGTCCCCTGCGGGACCGATTGAAGATCCTGACGACGCTGCGTCTGAAAATCGCCGCTGATCCACGATCCCTTGCGATCGCCGTCGAGCGTGAAAATCTGGCGGAGACGCTTGCTGCTGAGATCCTTCCGCTGCTCGATGCGTGTCGATTTCTGGAGACCGAAGCCACTCGGATTCTGGAAGAGAAAAACGTCAGCACGCGTGCACGTCCAATGTGGCTCTGGGGGAACTCTGTCGCTCTAAGACCCGAGCCGTTGGGTGTTGTGCTGATTATCGCGCCTTCAAATTATCCGCTGATGTTGCCCGGCATTCAGGCGTTACAGGCGATCGTGGCAGGGAATGCGGTGCTGATCAAGCCTGCTGTGAATTGCTCGCCAGCCGTGCAGACACTGGTTTCAATGGCAACGTCTGCCGGCGTGCCGAACCACTTGATTCAAGTGCTGCCGGAATCAACTGACGCGGCGACGTTTGCGATTCGCGATGGGGTCGATAAAGTCTTCTTGACCGGATCGGCCACGACGGGGCAGACCGTCAGTCGCGAACTTGCTGAATCGGCAACTCCTTCCGTGATGGAACTCTCCGGCTGCGATGCCGTGTTCGTACTGGACGATGCGGACCCAAATCTGGTCAGCGATTGCCTGCTGTTTGGACTGACCCTGAACAGCAGCCAGACTTGTATGGCACCTCGGCGAGTCTTTGCCGGCGACCAGCAGGCCGATGAGATCCTGCGACTTCTGAGAGCGAAGCTTGAGGCAAAAACTGTAGGGTGGGACCAGCGCAGCGCCGGCCCACCGCTGGATCCACACGGTGGGCCGGCGATCGCGTTGCTCGCTGATCCCACTCCACGAATGGCGGGTTCTCAACGCGCACTCGAACTGGCGGCGGCGAAGATTCACGAAGCGATTTCTGGTGGCGCGGAATTGGTTGCTGGATCTCTGACCGTAGGAGAATCACCCGAACTATGTGGCGTCGCAATTCTGGACCATGTCACATCAGACATGTCCTTGGCTCAGTCTGACATCTTCGCTCCGGTGTTATCTTTCATCCGCGTTGATTCTGACGTCCAGGCACTTCACGAGAACGCGAAATGTCCATACGCACTCAGCGCCACGGTGTTTGGTTCGACTGCACGCTGTCAGAAGTTCGCTCGTCGCATTCATGCGGGTTGCGTGGTGATCAACGATATGATCGTTCCCACCGCTGATCCACGTGTCCCCTTCGGCGGTCGCAGAATGAGTGGCCATGGAATGACACGCGGCGAGGCGGGACTTCTGGAGATGACTCAAATGAAGGCCATCGTGGTAACTCGCCGCTGGTTCAAGCCGCATCTGCATTCTCCCACGGCGGCGGATGCGGATGTTCTGGAACAGCTGATTCGGCTTGAGCACTCTGCAGGTCCGCTGCAGTCATTGATGGCGGTGCCAAAGATGATTAAGGCAACATTGGAACAGATGAAGATGCGGCGAAAGCCTCGAAATGCTCCATCAAGGCCAGGAACTGGGGTCTGTCATTCGCGCACAGTCTGTCATTCCGGCGCAGGCGGGAATCCAGATAGCGGCGATGGATTCCCGCCTGCGCGGGAATGACTAGGGAAAATGCCCGTCGTCGGAGCAACGGGGCTGCGGTACACCCGTCGCTCCGTCAATGGGAAAGTGATTTTGATTTCTCGAAGGAACGTCATCATGAAGAATCAATCAGACGTCATCGTTATTGGAAGTGGCCTGGCTGGTCTGGCCTCGGCGTGTACCCTGGCCGCACGAGGATACTCGGTGACCGTCGTGGAAAAGAACGAATGGCTCGGCGGGAAAGCCGCGCTGCTGGAAGACAAGGGCTATCGGTTCGACATGGGTCCTACGATTCTGACGCTGCCCTCAGTGCTGCGACGAGTCTTCACGGAAGCCGGTCGAAAGCTGGAAGACTATCTGGACATGGTGCGACTCGATCCGCAATGGCGATGCTTCTTTGAGGACGGGAAACAGTTCGACCTGGTCGAATCGCTGCCCGAGATGAAGAATCGCCTTCGTGAGTTCACCGGGAGTGACAAGACCGGCCACGGCTACGAGAAGTTTATGACGATCTCGAAGCAACTGGATGACGTGTCCAACAAGTTCTTCTTCTGGAAAAGCGTCGGTGGAATCGCCGACACAATGAACGTAAAGGAATCGTTCTCCCTGAATGTTCTGCGCGATGTGATGAGCCTTCGATTCGGTCGCACGGTAGCCGGACTGGTGCGGTCTCATATTCCCGATGCGCGAATCGCTCAGATGATCGATCACTTTACGCAGTACGTGGGATCATCTCCCGAAGCATCACCGGCAGTGCTCTGCGGGATCGCTCACATGCAGACGAATGAAGGGATCTGGTATCCGATGGGCGGCACTCGTGCCGTACCGGAAGCTCTGGTGCGACTGGGCCGCGAGCTCGGCGTGAAGTACATCACCGGCCATCAGGTCAAGTCGATCGATTCGCAGTCCGATCGAGTCACCGGCGTGACTCTGGGCAATGGCGAATCCCTGAACGCGGCAACGATCGTTTCAAATTCGGACTGTGTGCGAACGTGCGAAGAACTGCTGCCGAAGAAGGTCGCGGACAAGTTCATGGCAAAGCGAAAGTACGAAGCGGCGTGTTCCGGGGTTGTTCTGTATCTGGGTCTGCGGAAGAAGTATGACCACATTCTGCACCACAACTTTGTGTTCAGCAAAGATCCGCATGTGGAGTTCAATCAGATCTACAGCAAAGGCGAACCGGCGGCTGATCCAACCTGCTATGTGTGTGCACCATCGCTGTCCGGAGACAAGGTTGCTCCCGGAAATGGCGAAGCGTTGTATGTTCTGGTTCATACACCATACCTCCGCAAGCATCACGACTGGAATAAGATGCTTCCTGAATACCGCAACGTAATCATCGACAAGCTGAAGACAACGGCTGGCATGGAAGACATCGAAGACCGCATCGAAGTTGAGCACTCACTGACGCCGGCCGATATTCATCGCCGCTATCATGTGCTGAACGGAGCGATCTATGGCCTGGCCAGCCACGGTCGATTCATGGGCGCGTTCAAACCGGCGAATCGCGTTTCAGAAATGAAGGGCTTGTACCTCGCCGGCGGCTCGGCTCATCCTGGGCCTGGGATGCCGATGGTGATGATGTCGGGCTGGATTGCAGCAGATACCGTCGATCAGGATTTGCGGGCGTCAGGGACGAAGGTTGAAAAGAGCGTTCATGGAAAAGCTGCCTGAGCAGACGACGCTGCAAGCCTGTCGGCGGAGCGACGGGTCTACGATAAGTTTGAAAATCGGAATCGCAAATTCTTACCACGGAAAACACAGAATCACACGGAAAGGACGTCAGCAAGTTCCTGAGCGATTCTTCCGTGTATTCAGTGTATTCCGTGGTAAAAAAGCCCCAGCTACCATTCCCGTCGGCGGAGCGACGGGTGTACGGTACACC
>JANPHT010000198.1:0-2239 GCA_031424595.1 Planctomycetota bacterium | reverse complement strand
GCCGGGCTTTTGGCAAGACGCCATGCACCGTGACACGAGCCCACCGTTTGCGCGGCGAGATCGCGAGACACGCCAAGGCGGCGAAGTTCCGCAAAGCGACGACGACTTGTTTTCCCTTGTTTCCACACCACCGCACGAAGGCGACGGCGCTGCCAGGAATTCAGGTCGCGAAGAACGCTCGGCGTTTCGCAACGCCCAAAGTAACCCAGCCAGCCACGCAGGCAGCTGTTCAGTTACCCTGTCAGTTCGTCGATCGCACGGCCACGAGTTCGCCGGGTCAGTTCACAAATGCGGTCCTTGAAGCGTTGAATCGCCTTGGGAGCAATTCGACGTTTCGGTGTCCGATGGTTCGTAAAGCTGTAACCCAGAAACTTCCGATTCCATGGCCTGTACGAAACTTTGTGTCATGCAGGAAGTGCTGAAGTATGCATGATGAATCAGGAAAGTTTTGGCATACGACCTTCGAAGAGGATCGCGAAGTGGTTCAAGGCGTCTTTCCATTTTGGAATTGGCATGGTCCATTTCCGGGAGGCTTCGCGAATTGCCATGAAGATCAGCTTCAACGCAGAGTCGCGACTCGGGTACTGTTTGCGATTTCTTGTAAACTTGCGAATCACGCTGTTCACCGATTCGATGGTGTTCGTTGTATAGGTCGCTTTGCGAATCGCCGGAGGCAGGTCAAACATCGAAATAATGTGAGGCCATTTCGTACGCCACTGTTTTGATATCGTCGGGTATTTCGAGTTCCACTTTTCAGCAAACTTGTTGAGATTCTCTTCCGCTTCCAGAACTGTTGCCGACAGATAAATATTGCGAAGATCACGAATCACCTCGCGGCTGTCGGCATCGACGACATACTTCAACGCAGCTCGTACAAGATGCACGATGCAAAGCTGTACGCGAGCCTCGGGAAACGCCGTCTGGATCGCTTCAGGGAACCCCGTCAGACCATCCACACACACGATGAAAATATCATTCACGCCACGATTCTTCAGATCTGTCAGGCAGGAAAGCCAGAACTTCGCACCTTCTGTTTCGTTCAGCCAAAGGCCAAGCAATTCCTTGCGGCCTTCGAGGTTTATCCCGATCGCCACGTACATCGTGTGCTCCGTCACGCGACCCGATTCGCCGCGAATATGCACGACGATGCCATCCATAAACACAATCGGCCAGACCGCATCCAGACGCCGAGTTTGCCACGCTTTGACTTCACTGTCGAGATCTTCGGTGATCTCAGAGACCAGCGTGGGTGAAATCTCCACGCCGTAAAGATCCTTCACGATGTCCTGAATATCACGAGTCGTCAAACCCTTGGCATACAGAGCCAGAATCTTCTCATCAAAGCCCGGCAGACGACGCTGATGTTTGCCAATCAGCAACGGTTCGAAAGTCCCGATACGATCTCTCGGAACGTCAATCGGGAGCTTCCCTGACTCACCCTGAAGCGTCTTCGGACTGGTGCCGTTGCGACGATTTCCAGTCTTCAAAGGCAGCGCCAAATTGGTGCTTTCCGATGATCCATCAGCTGCCGTTTCTGCCGCATCCCCCTGCGGTTTGATGACGGGTTTTGATCGCCGCCCGAGATGCACGTCCATCTCCGTATTGAGCATGCGTTCCATCGTCGATTTCATCAACGACCGCATTGCGGTATTCAGCTCTTCCAGCGTCGTCACATTCTGTGCCAATTCCGCCGCTAAATCTTCCGTCTTCAGATTCTACGCCACGTCCATGTGTCAGTGTCCGTAAATGAGGTTTTCTGGGTAATTATAACTCCCGGACTTTGACACAAGATTTCTTACAGGCCCAAACCTGATACAAGGCCGGTGCGGACAGGCGAGTGAGCCAACCATTACGAAGCCGTCATCGTTCATCCTCATTGGTAAATCAGGAGCTTGCGCAGAGAAAGCCATACGCCTTATCCAGGGAGATCCGCTGCACGCATCTGCACGTCGACTCAATTCCCGCCACACGAGTCCACTTTGAACCGCCGCACTCATTCATCAATCACCCACCCCAACTCCCTCCGGAGAGACTGACTGGAGCGACTTACCAGCAAGCCGTTCGCTGCTCCGGTCACATCGGCCGGGGCTACTCCGGCGTGTCGGACCGACGCGTCGAATCGCGGGAGCAATTTCCCGGCTACAACTGAATTATTGACGAGACCCGAAGATTTCTTTTTTCCCTTCCCTGCCCATCGAGCCCAACCACGGACGGCAGGATTTGGGGACAAAAACGCGGT
>JANPHT010000197.1:0-5488 GCA_031424595.1 Planctomycetota bacterium | reverse complement strand
GAGGCCATGAAGGTCTTCAATCAGATTCAAGCGGAGAAATCCGGCAGAATTGTTGAGGTCCTCGTTGAGAACGGCGACGCAGTTGGCTTCAACCAGCCGCTGTTCCGTATCGAGCCAGCATAGAGTTCGAGGCAAGCCTGGTGACAGAAGTCGTTCAACGGCAAGCCGCAGGCGACTGAAGTCCTTATGAGCTGTCCAAAACGCAGTCGCCTGCGGCTGGTCATAAGACGTCCCAAGATCCCGATGAGTTCGGGCACATAGTTTTTGAACTGAGCACTCCATGTTTCAGAGAATTCTGGTTGCGAACCGCGGTGAGATCGCCCTTCGAGTCATTCGTGCCTGTCGTGAGCTGGGCATTGAAACGGTCGCTGTCTTCAGCGAAGCCGATCGTGGCGCGCATTATCTTGATCTGGCTGATGAAGCGTGGTGTATCGGTCCGGCACAGGCCGGCGAGAGCTACCTGCAGATCAATCGCATCATCAGTGCGGCAGAGATCGGGAATGTTCAGGCGGTTCATCCCGGCTACGGTTTCCTGGCAGAAAACTCACATTTTGCGGAAGTCTGCCGCAGCTGCAACATCGAGTTTATCGGTCCGCCGGTCGCAGCCATGCAGGCTCTTGGCGATAAAGTCAGTGCCAAGGAGATTGCACTTCGAGCTGGAGTGCCATGCGTTCCCGGCAGTGACGGTCTGGTCGGTGATGTGGAAGACGCTGTACGAATCGCCGACCGAATCGGCTATCCGGTTCTGATCAAAGCGACTGCCGGCGGCGGCGGTAAGGGAATGCGAGTCGCCGGGAACGAAATCTCCCTGCGAGCCGGACTTCAGGCTGCCAGCGCAGAGGCTGAGAAAGCGTTCAAGAATGCCGGCGTTTATCTCGAAAAGTACGTCGAGCGGCCTCGTCACGTGGAAGTTCAGATCCTCGCTGACAATCACGGTAACGCTGTGCATTTATGGGAACGTGACTGCTCTATGCAGCGCCGACACCAGAAGCTGATCGAAGAAAGTCCGGCTCCAAAGCTGCCGGCCGACGTTCGCAAGAAGATGTGCGATTGTGCCGTGAATCTCGTGCGAGAATCCGGATACACGAACGCAGGTACGGTGGAGTTCATCGTCGACAAGAACTTTAACTTCTACTTTATCGAAGTGAATGCTCGTATTCAGGTTGAGCATCCTGTCAGCGAACTGGTGACGGGAATCGATTTGATCAAGCAGCAGATTCTTGTGGCTGCCGGAGAAAAACTGCCGTTCACGCAGGAAGATATTAAACACACGGGGTGTGCCATTGAGCTGCGCGTCAATGCCGAAGATCCAGACAATAATTTTCGCCCAAGCCCAGGTAAGATTACAAAGCTGCGCTTGCCAGGTGGCCCAGGAGTTCGGTTCGATTCCCATGTGTACGAAGGATATACGGTCAGTCCTTTCTATGACTCCATGATCGGCAAGCTGATTGTACACAAGCCGACTCGCAACGAAGCGATTCAGTGCATGCGTCGGTGTTTACGAGAATTCGTGATTGAAGGCATTGCGACAACACTGCCGCTGGCGAAGAAAATGTTCAGCCACGCGGATTTTGTGGACTTCAACATCGACACCACCTTTGTCGAGCGAACATTTTAGTCAACGCAGGACAGGGCGGGCGTCCCCGTCCTGCTTTCTGTGTTCATTGCGCGATCTCTGGCGATCACACTGATTGCCGTTGTGACGTTGGACCTGATTCGCAGTCGCCTGCGGATCGCTGTCAATAAAACCCCTGTATCAAACACCTCTCGAATAAACCTGAAATCCTCAAAGGACCATTTCCCATGTCACACGGAATCAAACGCGTTGCCCTCCTCTTTGCAGGTGGCCCGGCTCCGGGTGCCAATGCTGTGATTTCCACCTGTGCCATTTCGTTCATTCGAAATGGAATTGATGTCGTGGGGATCAAGTATGGCTACTCCAACCTGATGGAATATTCTCCATCTGCTCCTCTGGTGGAAGGCTTACACTATAAGAACCTGACCGAAGTGTCTCTGCGGCGAACACGCAGCAAAGAAGGGATCATCATCGGCACCGCCCGAGCCAATCCGGGTAAGCAGGTTACGGCACCCGAGCATCTTGACGATGCGGAGAAGTCAGCTCCGCTGAAGCGAGTTTACGAAGCATTGCGATCCATCGGCGTCGATGCGTTGGTCTCGATCGGTGGCGATGATACTTTGAAGACGGCAAATAAGCTGAAGTTGTATCAGGACCGCCTGCCAGCAGACCAGAAGCGGA
Organism: Planctomycetota bacterium; assembly: GCA_031424595.1. GTDB lineage: Bacteria > Planctomycetota > Planctomycetia > Planctomycetales > Planctomycetaceae > SXXK01. The sequence goes on along the minus strand of JANPHT010000197.1, from coordinate 3,231 downwards.
TCCCGGTGGTCCATGTTCCAAAAACGATCGACAACGATTACATGGGCATCGACTTCACTTTTGGCTATTTCACAGCGGTCGAAACGCTGGGTACAGAAATCCGCAACCTTCATGCAGACGCGGAGGCTGCTCGAGCTTACTTCGTAGTCGAGAGCATGGGGCGAAGTGCTGGCTGGCTGGCCTACGGAGCTGCCATCTCCGGTGAAGCAAATATGGTGCTCAGCGTTGAGGATATGACGGGGAATTTTCTGACTCCCGAATCAACGCCCAGGCGAAAAGTCATGGACATCGATAAGGTTGTTGGAAAAATCGTCCGTATGATGCGACACCGGCAGGAAAAAGAAGGCAAAGAATATGGAGTGGTCGTTCTTGCCGAGGGGCTGGCCGAGTTCCTGTCCGACGATGTTTTGAAAGACGTTCCTCGCGATGATCACGGCCACATTTCTGTAGCCAACGTCGATCTTGGCAAGATGTTCGCCAAGCGAATTTCCGCGGAGTTCACCCGGCAGACTGGCCTGAAGCGAAAGGTGACAGGCTTGCAATTGGGTTATGAATGCCGCTGTGCCCGCCCTCATGCGTTTGACGTAATGCTCGGAGCACAGTTGGGTGTTGGCGCCTATCGTGCTTTGTGCGAAGAACAACTGAATGGTGCGATGGTGTCAGTATCCGGACAACTAGACCTTCATTTCGTGCCGTTTGAAAAACTTGTGGATCCCATCACACTGGTGACTGTTGTTCGATTCATCAAACACGACAGCGACTTCCACAGGCTGGCACGATTCCTTGAAAGCAGTGCTTCGGAGTAGGCAAAAGCAGCGCCGCTGAGGAGAAACCCGGGCACCAACACGACCTGCAAGTCGATCGATTCGATTTCGAGACGTCACGGGCACCGACAACTGCGCTTGGAATGGACGTTTAGTCTTCAAGAATTGGAAGCGGACTATTTCGTTCTCGCTCCATCGTCAGGCAGCGGCCGTTATCAGAGAAGTCACAAACATTCAGGTAAGCACGCATCAGCATCAGGCCGCGCCCGCAAGGCCGCTCGATGAATTCTTCCAACGTGGGATCCGGCACATCCTCCGGCCTGAATCCAGCCCCTTCGTCAGTGACGACAACTTGCATTCGGTCACGATCAATATCGCACGTTATCGTGACTGTTTTTGACTGATCGAGCTTATTGCCATGTCGGATCGCATTGGTGATTCCTTCTTCCAGCGACAGCCGCATGGCAAATATATCCCGCATGCTGTATTCAAAGTTCTCCATCAAGGTCACGAGCGTTTCCTGAGCGCTGAGCCCATCTGCGGTATTGCTGGGGATCTTGAGTTCCAAGTGCACCGGATTCGTCATGACCACATCGAAATCCGAAGAAAGTGAAAAATGACGCAGAAATCGCCGATGAGTGCCGCACGCAAGGAGCCACTGAATACTACTGCTGGACCACTCAGAACTTCGTCAAAGCGTCGTCGAGATCGGTACAGAGTGTCAGAACTTTGTTGAGTTGAGTGATCTTGAAGACATCCAGAATGTCTTTCTGAATGCTGCACAGCGCCAGTTTGCCTTTGGCCGTGGTCACCTTCTTGTGCATCGTGATCAACTTTCCCAGCGCGGCACTGGAGAGGTACTCGACCAGGGTGAAGTCAAGAACGATCTTTTTGCGGCCGTCTTTGTCAATCAGAGCGAAAAGCTCCTGCCCCAGAGCCTCGATATTGGCTTCATCGAGGATCTTCTTTTCCAACAATCGAGCAACTGTCACTCCGCTGATTTCTTCGATATCAATGCGACGTTCAGACTTTGACATAACTGGCCTCTGTTTTCCCGTGACGGGCTTACTGCGAAGTTGTTTTTAGGAGCCTATTTTTTACTGAACGTACGCCTTCCCTCCCACGCGGAGACAGCAATTACGTCAGAGTTTTTCAGAAAAACTCGATCATTACCCTTAGGATCGCCACTGTCAAGCGAGGATCGTGGCAGATCCATCGGTTCAATCACCTCCGCCCGGCCCATTCCGCTTTTCCGATTCCATCGCAACACCTGCCATCCGGGTGCTGAAGAAATCGGCAGTTTTGCTGTATTCTGGCGACCGCAATGGATGCCGGAAGACACCATCAGGTTGACCGTAACCCAATACGGGTCTAAAGTTGCAAGTTGGCGGAGACATTCCGACAAACGTTTGCTTTGGCAGCGTCTTAATCATTTCCAATTGGTGATGGAATTATGTCAGGTCCACAGGATCCTACTTCAGACAAGAATTCATCGGGTCCCGGAAAGCCGGGGCGAAGTATCCGAAAAGACAAAGGGACAGGGCAAGCCAATAACGGTTTCTGGTATTTGCTGGTCATTGGAATTCTGGCGGCAGTGTTTATCTCTGTCGCCGGTCGCAGCCGCAACGGCGAAAAAATCAATTACAGCGACTTTCTGACGCGGGTGAATTCCGGAACGCTGAACAAAGATTGCATGTTCGAACTCGCCATCGGGTCCTCCGCGATTTATTGGCAGGACAAAGCGGCTGATGATATTCGCAGCGGCACGGTTACTGCCGTCAAGAGATTTTACACTCCGCTGACATGGATTACTGAAGTCAGCCGCACAAAGCTGGAAGAACTCCTCGCTTCGAAGGAAATCAACTTTGGATCCACCGAGCCTCCCTCGGAATGGACAGCCATGATTCCGATGCTGTTAGTGACAGCATTGTTTATTGGTGGGTTCATCTTCGTTTTGCGTCGTGTCGGCGGTGCGGGATCGGCAATGTCTTTCGGACGCAGCCGTGGTCGACTTTACGCTCAGGAAGATGTGAATGTTACGTTTAATGATGTGGCCGGAATCGACGAAGCGGTTGAGGAGTTAAAAGAGATTGTCGAGTTCCTGAAGACACCGCAGAAATATCAGGCATTGGGTGGACGAATCCCTCGAGGTGTGCTGCTTGTGGGCCCTCCGGGAACAGGAAAGACCATGCTTGCAAAGGCCGTGGCTGGTGAGGCGGGTGTTCCGTTTTTCGGTCTGTCGGGGTCAGATTTTGTGGAAATGTATGTCGGCGTCGGCGCTGCTCGAGTGCGAGATATGTTTCAGCAGGCGCTGCAGCGTGCTCCGGCCATTATTTTCATTGATGAGCTGGATGCTCTTGGAAAAGTACGAGGCAGCGGGGCTCCCGGAGGTCATGATGAGCGTGAACAGACTCTGAATGCCCTGCTGGTGGAAATGGATGGATTCAGCACCGACCAGAGCGTGATC
>JANPHT010000196.1:0-1060 GCA_031424595.1 Planctomycetota bacterium | reverse complement strand
GCCGGGCTTTTGGCAAGACGCCATGCACCGTGACACGAGCCCACCGTTTGCGCGGCGAGATCGCGAGACACGCCAAGGCGGCGAAGTTCCGCAAAGCGACGACGACTTGTTTTCCCTTGTTTCCACACCACCGCACGAAGGTGACGGTGCAGCCAGGCCAGTTTGGAAGCTGAGTTCGCAGCAGATCCGGTCGGCGAAGTCGATTCATCAAGCGACCACGACTATTCGTCAAGCGATACATTCGCGTCCCGTAACATCTCAATCAAGGAAGATTGTCCTGCACATCACCGATCAGCGTTCGCCGAAAATCATTGACACACACCTGCAGCGGATCGCCTACGTTTACCCGCGTCAATCGAGCATGGGGCAGGTTCGTAACCATCACGAAAGTACCGAACGTCAGTATGCGTTTCAGGAACTGGCGCGGAACTTCGGCTGGCCGGTCGCACGCATCAACGCGTACTCGAAGTGCTCAGCGACGAGCAGATTCAGCTGGGGGTCCATGCGTCGGAATTCGTCTCTCAGCGCCGCGAAAAAATCGATGCTCAGTGGAAGATGCGTCTGCACCGTGCCGAGTACGAATCCGAATCAGCTCAGCGCCGCTACGAACAAGTCGATCCGAACAATCGTCTGGTGGAAGGGAGGTGTTTGCGAAGAACTCCGCGTCGAATTACCTCGTGCGGCAGCAGATCGCTGGCGGCACGATGATGCTTTGATCGAACGCATTCGCGAATTGGCCGAGACGTTGGACGATGTCGGAATTTCAGCAATGTTGAACGATGAAGGGCTCAGGACGAATAAGGGAAATTGCTTCACGATCAAGAGCATCAAATGGATTCGTCACAAGCACAACATTGCTCGTGCCGATGATAGAAAGACAGGAGAACTCACGGTGACAGAGGCTGCGGAACGACTGAAAGTCAGACCACGCGTAATCTACTACTGGATCAGCAAGGGCCTGATCCCCGGACGTCGCCAAAACGCCGGATTTACGCTCCGTGTCGTTGATGGATCTGGACTTCGCTGTCACATGCCAGCTCGTCCGACACTCACGCCTCAT
>JANPHT010000195.1:0-1993 GCA_031424595.1 Planctomycetota bacterium | reverse complement strand
GCAGCAGATTGTGCAGGCGGTGTCACTGCAACGTCCTGCAATGGGACTAGGGCTGGCCTCATTGGCACTCGCGGGTTTCATGGTGACGCACTGGCAGCAGACGTCAATTCTGTGGCAGCGATTCTGGTCACCGATGCTGAATATCTCAGCGACGCAGCTCAAATGCATTACCGGTGACATTGTTGTTCCTCGCGGAGACAGCGTTGAAATTGTCACGCGCATGAGCGGGCTGCAGAGGACCTCCGCGTTAATGTCAATGAATCCTGAAACAGGTTCTGCTCTCGAAGAATTGGAACTCAGTCCTGTTGCCGATCAGCCCGGTCTGCTCAGTGCTGCTGTTGATGTTGATGAATCATTCCGATACCGAATTCAGGCAGGCGACGGACGTACGGAATGGCACACCGTGACGGCCATCGACTATCCGGTGCTGTCGGAAATCCGGATGACGGTCACTCCGCCGGAATACGTGGATGAACCTGCCACTGAGAAGACACTCATCCCTGGTCGGCTGCGAGCGATTCAGGGAAGTCAGCTCGAATTGGCGATGAAGCCCGAGCAGGAACTCCAGTCGCTGACACTCGTGTTAACACTCCCGGTCAAAGAAGCTGCCGTGTCGGTCCCCGAAAGCACACCTGGCGACCTGGCAATAAACGAAGACTCTGCCCATGCCAAAACAATCCAGAAGAAGCTGACGCTCACCAGGGCCGATGATGGCTGGTATCACTTCGAGACTCAGCTGGACGAAGATTTTACTCTGTCGCCGCTCCTGTTGAGTCCACACGGATTGACCAACGAGAATCCTCGCGTATGCAGGATCGAGGTCATTGAAGACAAAGCGCCGGTGGCGAGGATTATCAGCCCGAATGAAGAAATGGCTGTGAATCCGGATGAAAAGATCGAGATCAAATTTGAGGCGCACGACGATCATGGAATCGCGACTGCAGAGCTGGTGATTTACGAAACAGAAACAAAGGAAGGGGAAGAGCCAAAAATTCTGGCTGTGAAACAAATTCCTCTGGGCGATCAGCAGATGCAGAAGCATGTGCTGGGAAAGACCGAACTGGATCTGAAGGAACTTGGTCTGGACGAAGGAAAGAGCATCAGTTACGCCGTGCGAGTGACAGACAATCGCATGCTGGAAATGGATCTGGAGAGTATGCGAAACCGACTGATGGCTTCGTCGGACGAAACACATCAGTCGGAATCTGACCCACGCGATAATACATCGAAGACCGCTGATTCCGAAAACACCGGCGACCAGAAAAAGAACGGTGAGAAGTCGGCAGCTGCCACCGAGGGACAGGAACAGCTCACGATGAACGATGCGGAGTCGCAGAGCAATGAGACTGACAGGAATACCGATTCAAAGAGCCCGAAAGAGGCGGATCCCGATGCTCCGAATCCTGAAGTAGCCGATTCTGAGACATTGATTGCCGATACGGGAGTACGCCAACCTTCCTCGCGCGAGCCAGCTGCGGACGGTATCGAGAAGATGATCGAAGATGATCGTCAACGTGCCGCTGCAAAGCCAGCTGATGGGACCCAAAATGAGCCAACTGATCCCGCGACTGGAAAAAAGGCGACTCCGGATTCTGCGCAGAACGGCGAGACAACAGATCCTTTGAGGGCACCCGACGTTGTAGATGGAAATAACGATTCGCCAGATACGGTCGCGAAGGTTGATGGTCTGCGAGAACCGATGCCGAAGGACGAGGGTATAGCAGGCGCAAAGAGTGGCGATGCGGATTTGAATGCAGATCCGGCGACCGGGGAGCCGAAGTCTGGTGACCTTGCTGCGTCCGACTTGCCGAAGGATGAAGGCGAAGCTGGCGCGAAGAGTGGCGATGCAGATTTGAATACAAATCCGGCGACCGGGGAGCCGAAGTCTGGCGACCTTGCTGCGTCCGACATGCCGAAGGATGAAGGCGATGCTGGCGCGAAGAGTGGCGATGCGGATTTGCAGACAGATCCGGCGACCGGGGAGCCGAAGTCT
>JANPHT010000194.1:0-6609 GCA_031424595.1 Planctomycetota bacterium | reverse complement strand
GCCGTTTGGCAAACCGGTTCCGGTCAGCCCGGACGATGTCGGACAAATTGTCGTGGCTGTCGATACTCGCGATTCTGCGGGACGTCCGTCCGGAAAAGTCGAACCTCTGGGGGACGACGAGTACCGCCGCAGCATTTATGTGCAAGTTCGCCGAACAATGCCGCTGGGCGTTCTGGAACCCTTTGACATGCCTCGCATGGTCCCCAACTGTGAACGACGGCCGATTTCCACTGGCTCAACGCAGGCCTTGCTGATGATGAACAATCCGTTCGTCGTTCAACAATCCGAAGTGCTGGCCAATCGAATTCGAATCATCGCCGCCGACGCTCCCGGTCAGGTCAGAATCGCCTGGCGAATGATCTTCGGGCGTAATGCATCGGATACTGAAATTCAGTCGGGCGTGGAATTCTTAACGCCAGCCGCCGATGCAAGCCCCGAGGTCGCGAACGCAGCGTTGAACCATTTCTGTCAGGCGCTGCTGAGTTCTAACGGCTTTCTGTATGTCGACTGACGATGACCACCACGGCGATCAAATAGACAAGTCCGCAAATTATTAACGGGCCCAGCAGCCCCGGCCACGCGTTAAAAATTCCGTCGGAAAGCCACGATTGCGCAAAACACAGGGGTGCCATTCCCAATCCAGTTCCCAGCATGACCTGATGCACGGGAAGGCGAGTGAAGCCTGCCGCATAGGACAACAGGTCTGTCGAGGTCAATGGATTCAATCGCAGCAACAGGATCATGCACAGACCTTTTCGATTTAGTGCATCCTGAAGCTTCTCCATCGATTTATGGCTGGCAATTCGGTCCAGCCAACGATTTCCCAGAGTGCGGGTCAGACTACAGGAAAGGCCAGCGCCAAGAATGTTGCCGATTAAGGCCAATGCCCCGCCATACCACGGCCCAAAAATCAGTCCTCCCGGAGCATAGAGCATCAACCCCGGAATCGGAGCGATAATGACTTCAATCACAACGAATAACACATAGGCGACCGGGGCCAACACACCCGCATCGCGAAAGAATGCCTGCACACGTTCAATCCGTTCGGCACCCGTCAATTCGGAACTGAACAGGTCGGCGACAATTCCGCCGGCGTTCCACGAAACCGCCACCCCTGCGAGTAACACGGCCAGCACCAGCCACGGGATGATGGAAAACACTGATCGCATGCAACAATTTCAGCCGCAAACTGAAACCAAATGGAATTCCAAGGACGCTACACGAAGAAGAACGTTGATTCTGCAGTCGTTCGAAGCAGCATCCTGCGTTCCTCGGCAGTTACAAAATCAATGTGATCGCGGATCAAAGAAATCGACGACGCGTACGTATTGAGTCCCGAAACCTGATACGGACAATCACTCGCCCACATCAGACGGTTTGGGCCGTACGTTTCACAAAGGCGTTTGATCATCGGAACCATTTCGTCGTGCGGTGGAGTCTTTTTCCCAAACGCATAGTAGGCCGAGATCTTGACCACGATTGTCTTGTGTTTTGCAAGATTGCAAAGACGGTCCACGTGACTCTCACGAATCTGTCCGTCCTCTCCAATTCTTGCGAAATGGTCGATGACGACAGGCGTGTCCGGGAACTTCTTACACATTTCGTCAAGTTCCGGCAGGTTGTCAGGATTGATCAGACAACACATCGACTGCCGAGTTTCAGCGGCCGTCTTCCACATTAACTGCATCCCCTCACTCGCCAGCCACTTTGGCTGATCTTCTCGTGGACCAATGCGAAAACCCGTTACGCCGGTCTTCAGCATTTCCCTCATTAATGGATCGACCCCAGGCTTGCTGTCATCAATTTGCCCGACGATGCGAAAACGTTTCGGATGTTTCTTCCATGTGTCGATCAGATACGAATTGTCGAATCCGTGATACGGATGATGCTGGATCAGCACGACTCGCCCAACACCTTCCGGCTGAGCGATCGCCATTAATTCGTCATCAGTGAAACTCTCAGGAGCCAGCACATCAACCGGCTGATTATTTCGCAGCGGATATTTTTTGAGGTCCGTCGTCCAGATGTGCGAATGCGCGTCGATCCACGGGTGTTTGTCATCGTCCATAGGTGTCGCAGAATTGGATATTGACGGGGATAATGCACCCGCCGCAACGAACGTGGCTGAAGCCCGCAGCATTTGGCGACGAGAAAAACCATTCACCTGCGTCATCGAAAAATTCCCCCCAAAGCCAAGCCTATAGAGAAGCCACAAACACAGTCCCTCGATTCGTCCTTTTTATCAGATTGCCCTTCGCTGGCAAACACGCAGTCAAATCAGACACGCCGAATTCGACGGTCGTCGGGGACTGCGCGGGCAGGTCACTCAGGCGTTCGGCAGATCAGAATTTACCCGCAGCGGAACTCGCCAAGTGTTTCGGGGAGATGATTTGCCCGGTCGAAAGTCTATACGACTTGCGCGACATGAGGACGAATTCAGCTGCCGCTCGCCCTAAATCATGCATTTGAACGCTGGCCGGTGGTTAAACCCCAATAAAAAAAGGCTGGCCCACCTTTCAAGGTCAAGCCAGCCTCTGTCATTCATTGGCGAAGTGTCAACTGAAGTGACACTAACAGCTCACAGGAACTTACTCGTCTGCACTCAGACTGAATGATTCCATGTAGACGCCATTTTCGTCACCGATCCAGTAACCTCCGGTTGGAGCCATGTATTTCTCGACCACTTCAAAAGGTGGAAGCTTGGCGAAGTCAATCTTGGAAAACAGCTCGTCCATCCCAGGGAAGCTTTCAGCCGCTTTGCCATTCCGCAGCATGTCATACATACGACGATAACCTTCGGCTGGCTGGGAATAGACAACAGCGAGTGCTCCTTCTTCAAAGTGCTCGGCCACCGCTTTAAAGTCTTCTGACTCTGAGAGCGGACGGACATCGTCGTCGTTTCGTACAGCCTGCTCCAGTTGTACACCGCCGACACCAATCATCAGCTGATTATTGGCAACGGTGAAAGCCAGCTTTGTTCCGTTTCCAGGATTGATTTCGTAGATCGTGGCCCCTTCCAACTCACGAGTTTCGCCAGGGAAGGCCGGCTGTGATGTCAGCTTGGCAAGCAGTTCAGCAATTTTTTCGTTGTCTTTGACGCCCAGAGCAATCAACACATCATCGGTGCTGCCTTCTGCTTCTGGATCACCGGGAGCCATAACCAGATTCATCGTGCCGTCCAACTGATCGATCACATCGTTCTTGATGTGAACTTCCGGGCCCTGTTCTGCAAGACCATCAACAATACGAGCAAACGCTCCTGCGCCTTGGAACATGTCAACCAGAGTCTCAACCGCAGTGTAGGCTTCTGCAGCCTTCCAGCTCGTTGCGACCCACGCACTTGCACCTTCTTTGACCCAGGCGGGAGGAGTCTGATCGACAACGTCCAACTGGAAAATCTGCATCGCACCCTGTGCAGGCTGCTCGGTATAGATGAACATGCGGCTGACACCTTCAATGCCTTCCGCGCCGCCAACCTCACCGACCGATCCAATGCCCTTCAACTGATTAACGCCCAACATGGGAAATACACTGATCGCCATACCAGCAGGCAGGCCCGCTTCGCCGAGTGATCCTGTCTGAACGAGCTGTGTAAAGAGACCAATTGGGTCCATGTATGTCGTCACGAGGCTCTCGCCTTCTTCAGACGAACACTGGTCAATGATGTAAGCATAGACGTCATTGTTGGCGAGAGTTTTTTCCGATGATCCATCCCAGTTGTCCAGCGTCAGTTTCAACAAAGCTCCGCTGTTACTGATAACAAGGCGTTCGTCCTTCAGAAACCATCCAAACTCTTTTGCAAGCGGCGTCTTTTTAGCAATGTCGGCCATCACGGTGTACATGACAATTTCAGTGCCGTCATGTTCGACGTTGGCGGACTCCAGTTCGGACACCGAGTTCAATGCGGCAGCAGCTTTTTCGAGCAGCCCGGTGACTTCTGATTCGTGCGAGCCGTAGTCAAAGAAGACAATGGCTCCCATCTTATTCGGTGGCGCTTTGGAAATAGCCAGAGTGACTTCGCCCGTCGGAATTGCCATCAGCTCTTCGACTGTGAGCCCGAGGGTTTCCTGAACCTTTGCGAAGCCCTCTGCCATCTCGGAGGAGAAGGCATTGTGAATTTCACCCTTAATCTCGTCAAAAGCCGCATCCGCCAACATCTTCCCAACCGATGATTCTCCAAATGCTTCCTTCATGCCTTCCACGCTTGGCATGGACATGTAAAGAAAGGTGTCTTTGGGAAGAACCTGATCGCTGAGCACCTTTGTGTCAGCTGTTTGAGCGGATGCAACTCCGCACAGTCCACCGAGCACGACAGCGGATGTCAGCAGTGTGCGTTTCATTCGGGCCAGAAACATCGAAATTCCTTCGTCATGAATTTGAAAAACGGGCTTGAACCCTTGCCGACGGGATTCTTTCTCACGGATCAGTACATGGTCAAGGTCACAATGGGCCGGATGTTTGAGAATGCTGCAACAGCGGCACTGCCTTGAGCAAAACCAAGTTCCAGAACCAAGTGCCAGAACCAACCGAGCGAATTCGCTGGCATGTATGATTTATTGGGGAAAACTCGGATTTCGCAGAACTCTTACCCGATTCCGCGTCCAGCCCGCCCCGTAGACGACGTGACCGCATGGCATTCAGGGCAAATAAATGCGTCTGAATAGAGCGATCATATGAATCCTGTTTTCCAACAATGAGACCGCATGAATGAGACCGCATGGTTGGCCAGCAGGATGGGACATTGGGGACAGTCGCCGTTGTTGTCACAGTTTGTTTTGCTTGTCCGCACGTAATTCTTTCCTTCGTTGCGATACTGCTCGTCCACTTCGTTTATGGAACAGAGTATCCTCAAAAACGGCGGGAACGACGCGCAGAGGCACGTGACGACGGGGACTCGTGGCGCGAGTGGTATTGCCTGACTCCGCTGGAGCGCTGGCACGAATCCATGAAAATCTGGGAATTCTATCTGCCAGTAAGAGGATCACTTGATCCCGAACCTGATCATCAAAATCCTTTCGACGCTTTCCTGCCACGAGGTTTGGCACCTGCTTATGGGAGGTCAGGCCTGCGTGTTCTACGGCGCGGCCGAGTTGAGTCGAGCCTGCGATATTGTGATCGACGGGTTATTCTCATTCACCCAAACGACTCCAGATCAGAAAAATCTACCTGGACCCGTGGTCCCAAAAACCGGGGTCCACTTCAGTTTTCAAGCTTTCGTTGAAACACGCAAACAGGATCTACCGCAGATTCTGTCGTTGCCGTCTCGCGTTTCCACGTTGTTCACTGGCGATGATACGATAACACTTCGGCCCCCCTTACGATCGTTAGGAATCGCACAGGGGGGTCAAAAACGGCGGAAAATACGTCGTCTCCAATTGCTGAAACGGGCAGTCAGAACGAAATTGACGATAGACGGGCCCTCATTGATCCGATTAAAATAGAGATGGTCGATCCCTCGGCCTCCCACCCTCCCAACATGCAACGGCGTCCTGTTGTTGCATCCTGCCTCCTGGCCTGAAGCGGTATTGGCATGGCCTTTCATCAAAAATACATCAGTCGACGACACCTGTGCGTTTTCGCGGGGATTCTTGCGTTGTCATTGGTGGGCAGTCCTGTCTTAGCCGCGAGCGACGTTCCTACTTCCGTCAGTTTCGTCAATGACGTGATTCCCGTGCTGACGAAAGCCGGTTGCAACGCTGGTGTTTGTCACGCCAAAGCGGGCGGCGGACAAAAGGGATTTCAGTTGTCGCTTCTGGGTTTCGAAGCAGCGGAAGATTACGAACATATTGTCAAGGAGAATCGTGGGCGTCGGTTGTTTCCAGCAGCTCCCGAGAACAGTCTCCTGCTCACGAAGGCTTCTGGAAAAACTCCTCATGGAGGAGGTCTGCGTCTGAAAGTGGACTCGCCGGCCTATACGACGCTGCTTAACTGGATTCGCCAGGGAGCTTCCTACGATGGTGAGACTGCCGCAAAGCTGCTGACGATCGATCTCCAACCAGGCCGCGGCACCATTCAGCGGAACGGCGAGCAGCAACTCAAGGCTGTTGCAAAGTACTCCGACGGTGCAGAAAGAGATATCACGGAGCAGGCCCTTTTTGAATCCAATGATAAGAGTATGGCGGACGTTTCTGGACCTGGACTTGTCAAGGTCTTTGACATCCCGGGCAAAGTGGCGGTGATGGTTCGATTTCAGGGTAAGATTACGGTCTTCAACGCGTCGATCCCGCTCGGAGCTCCCGTGGAAACCGTGCCACCGTCAAAGAATTTTGTCGATGATCTTGTGTTTGCAAATCTGAAAGTGATCGGTATTCCGCCCTCGCCTGTCTGCGACGATGCCACGTTCCTTCGCCGAGTATCACTCGACGTTGCTGGCCGATTACCAACAGAGGACGAAGCCAATGCCTTCATTGCAAATCCCGCTGCGGACAAACGTGATCAGGTGATTGAGTCGTTGCTGAGCAGTCCCGAGTACGCTGACTACTTTGCCAACAAATGGACAGCCATGCTGAAGAATCGTCGAGATGATGCCAGCGACATCACGTCGAATTTTGCATTCTACGCCTGGGTGCGTGACGGACTGCTGGCAAACAAACCGTACGATCAGATGGT
>JANPHT010000193.1:0-13311 GCA_031424595.1 Planctomycetota bacterium | reverse complement strand
GCCAGGAACTGTGACGCGCTGACTCGTCCCCCCGGTATACGAGTTCTTACCATGCAGGAATACTGTTTGCCCTTGGCCTTGCCATCTTCATCTTTTGCTTTGCGTGTGTCGCGATCATCCTGAAGATACGATCCGTGATGTTTCAAAAGCGTTGCGGCATCGTCCGAAAATTCTGATCTGTCGTTGAGCAGTTCCTCGGCGAGCGTTCCTCGCAATTGATGTGACGCCTCTTTCAGCAATTCAACCTTGCTGAGCTTCATTTCTTCGGACATCTGTTTTCGTTCCGGTGAGACTTCTGGATCGTTTAACCATGGGCTACTGTTGAGTGAGCCATGAATTAGACAAGATCTTTCGAGTATAAGGCGAACCGTTTTTCTTGAACAGCGGTCCCGAGTCGGTCTTTCCCACTGCACGGAATCAGGATGGGCTGCTCGCCGAGGAAGCAATTGCGTGCGGAATAGTCGAGCCAAGTTTTCGACGGAATCGTGAATTCAATCGATTATCCGGCAGCAAGTGTGATAATAATGGAAGGAACTTTGCGGCAACAACGTCTCTGGTCCTGACGTTCCGCCATTTTGCGGGTGATTCACGTTGTACCGGACTCGTTGAGCATGTTGCTTCACGTGCGAGGCAAAAACTTGAGAAGGAGAATTTTGATGGTTCGTCATACGTTCGGTGCCACAATTGTCGGCCGGTTGATTCCAGCGGTTGCCTTGGGATGCCTTTTAACTTTGGTCCCGGCAACAAGTTTTGCTCAACATCACGGACACCACCATGGACACCACCATGGGCATCACCATGGGCATCACCATGGACATTCGGGGGGCGGATTCTCTGGCGGAGGATTTTCTGGCGGGCATCATCACAGTCATCTCAGCTACTTTGGTGGCGGAATTGCGCCCGGCGGGTTTTATTCCGGCAGTGGGCTTTCCGGTGGTTTCTACGGATCATCCATCGGATTTGGAGGCATCGGTATCCAAAACTCGGGTTACGGTGGTTACGGCGGTTCTTTTTACAATGGACGAAGCTACTACGGAAACGCTAATTCCGGCATTCGATCCTACAGCCTGATTCCAGCGCCTGTTCGAGTCTATTCGGTGCCGGTCTATTCGGCTCCCGTTTATTCACCACCGCCGATTTACAGGTCCACCCCTTCGTATTATCCAGGCGCGGTTGTGAATTCGTCGTCAATTGCGAGATCACCGTATTCCGTTGCCACTCCCGGCTCGGCGGGTGATCCTGTCAACGGCGAACTCCGGCCTGGAATGGTGCTCCCTGACGGTGCGGTTGTGATTTCCGTTGAGCCACTCGCCAATGGATCAAGATAGTTGCCACAACTCAGCCCCTCACGGACTTCGTAATGACGACAACCCGGTTTGCGAGCAGAATCGCCGCCGGGGGCTGGTACGTGAGCGACCACTTTGAACTGTAGTGCGCATTGAGAACAGCAAAACAGTGGAGCCCGCTCAGTGTCAGAATGTCTCATTGCAGACAACCGACCCTTGATTGGCTATTCGGAACTGCCAGTGCGCATAAAAACAGGTCCGGAGTGAACTCCGGACCGTGCAGTGTGTGTGTACTTTATCTCGGGTCGTACCAAGCTGTGAATGATCAGAAATTAAGATACACGATACGACCAGGGATCAGCCTTACGAATCGTGTCGCGTAGGGTTCGATATCCGACGCGGTCTGGCGAGCTTCCACTCGAACGATTTGACACGCACCTGGATCCAGCGGACGTTTTGATTCAAATAACCAAATCCCGCTCTTCATCTTGATTCCGCCCATGTTATGAACACTCATGAAGGGGATGGAAACGCTGTCGCGGACTGCCAGCATTCCTGTGCGAGGATGTTCGTCGACCGGAACAGGATGCGATGGACGGCTATAAGTCTGGCCGAGTGTTCCCGGGGGCATAGGTGCCAGCGGAAGCTCCAAACGTCCAGTTTCTCCAAACTGTGCCAGTGCCATCGGCCCATACGTCGGCTGCGCAATTGCAAATCCCCCGATCGCAGGAGCGTCCATCGTGATCGTGTCAGACAACACTTCGTCCGATGCGACTGAAACGGTGTTCAGAAAACAGATTGTCGTGAGAACTAATCCGGAATTGAGTAAAGAGAGTTGTCTTCCCATGGGAAGCACCTTTCCGCAGCAAAGTCACTGAAGTGAGCACGGTGGGATTGATAGTCGACAAGTGCTGCGACTCGCCAGGCACTGCAACTCGGCAAACCTATCATGCCGCCATGATGGCTCGATCTCATTCTCTTTCAGAAGTCGCAATTGCGGAACTTCCGGTGACATGCATTCGGTTCCGGCAATTTTGGCAAACTCTTCCACGCATTCCCGATCAGATGCGGAGTTTGAATGTGGCGATCAGGGACGCCTGCAGTGGCGGTGAATCTTTCTGCAGGAACATGTATCACCGGGATTGGTCTCTGCCGTTGCATTGATGCATGCCATTCGGCAGCTTCGGCCGAATGGCGATGCGGGAAAACGCCTTCATCGTCGATCGAAGGCCGATTTGCCGCCAACGGCATGGTTCAGAGGCAAACCCGTTGTTGTTTGGATGTGCCAAATCTCTTTAAACTCACAGGGTCTCATTCCATTGTTAAGACCTTCCCATGAGCGTATTGGCTTCGAGTCATCGGCGAACCATGCGAGCGACGCGACAACGTCCAACGAGGATGCATTTATGTCCTGCTTCCGATCCTGCACTTTTGCCTGTGTGGCATGTCTGTTTCTGGTGACCGGCTGTACGTCCACGTCCACGTCCAATACGGCTCGCACGGCGAAGGAACAGATGCTGCTGTCGAATTCAGTGGACCAGTCGTTGGACAAAGTGGACTTCACACCGCTGTATGGGCAAAACGTCTTCATCGAAGAAAAGTACCTCGACTGCGTCGATAAGAGTTATGTCCTCGGATCGATTCGCCACCGCGTTCTGCGATCCGGAGGAATTATCGCAACTTCGGCGGATGCGGCAGATGTCGTGATGGAAGTCCGTAGCGGCGGAGTCGGAACTGACACATCGGATGCCTATGTTGGTATTCCGGAAATCACGCTTCCGGGCATGCTGACTCTACCTGAAGTTCGTCTGACGCAGCGAAAATCGCAGTATGGTTATGCCAAGCTCGGACTGGTCCTGTTCGACGCTAAAACAAAGTCCATCCTGGGGGATGGTGGCCTGTCCATGGCGCAGGCCGATGACAGGCAGTGGTACGCCTTTGGCCTCAGTGTCTGGCATGATGGTTCGCTGCGAAAAGATGTTGAGACAGCGCAACGGATTCCTCATGGAATGAAGACAAATCGACTACCCACACAGGTGGCGTTCGACGCCCCGGCTCCAAAGGGACCGGGTGATATTCGTTATGCGAGCGAACAAGAACTCAAAGCTGAGTAATCAGGCGATCCTTCATCGTTGCGTCGAGATCCTTCACTAATGCGTCGAGATCGTCGTGTAGAAGCGTGACTGTACGTTGGTATCGGTGTCGTCGATGTCGGCACCAGGATTTCGATCAGCCTTGGTGCCCGCCGGCTGAGAATTTCGCGAGTGGCCAGGAAGTCGCACCGCAGTTCTGTTACATATTCGCCCATTCGCACTGAATTCCCCGGTGAGCGAGCGACTGTTGTTATCAGAGAAGTGTGCCCTATGAATCGCCAAACGCACGTTATTGAACTGAAGCACTCTCTCGCTCAGCATCACTTGAGCCGGCTTCGAAACACAGAAACACGGCCGGCGGAATTTCGACAGCATGTCAGAGTGCTTTCCACACTGCTGGTCGCGGAGGCGACTCGGACGCTGCCGCTTCGTCCCGTTTCCGTGCAGACTCCTATAGAAGTGACAGAGTGTTATGAGTTGACCGGTCGAATAGCGGCAGTTCCAATCCTGAGAGCCGGCCTCGGCATGGTGACTCCGTTGTCGGACCTGATTCCTGACCTGGAAGTTTGGCATCTCGGGCTGTACCGTGATGAAGACACCGCCATGCCAGTTCACTACTACGACAAACTTCCGGCAGACAATCCTCCGGATGTTGCGATTGTGCTCGACCCGATGCTGGCAACAGGCGGATCGGCTTCACTGGCGATTGAAGCATTGCAGCGATGGAAAGTGCCTCAGATTTATATGCTGTCAATTATTTCAGCGCCGGAGGGCATTTCCAGGGTGTCTGAGCGATTCCCTGATGTGCAAATCTATACGTGTTCGATTGATCGATGCCTGAATGAGCGAAAGTATATCGTCCCGGGCCTCGGCGACGCCGGCGATCGCATTTTCAACACTTAGGCGTGTCGATGCCTATCTCGACTGAGAGATCAATACAGCCTGCTGATAGCTCCGGAATGAGACATCTTTAATGTCATTGGATTTCAGGGCTTCTTCCCATCTTGCAATTCGCTGATGATCGTCGTCGCTGACTTTTTGAGTCAGCTGGTGCTCGGCCCGCAGTCGCAGTGGTTCTGCCGGACGAAGGTCCAGTTCAACGCTGACAGGAATGCGATCCTTCAGCTCTCTTAACGCCTTATTGAGGGCCATGCGAGGCTCAGGGAACAGGCTGCTGGGGTGCAGTATGGAATTGAGTTGAGCCGTCCAGTCGGCATACGTGAGATAACGATCCACCTGGACCGGATCGTTCCACTTTCGAGTCTCCACACGGTAGATGAATGATTGTGAGGACAAGACCAAAGTGCCCTTCATGGGATCAAATGTCTGACTGAACTTCGGATTCAGCTGAAACTCAATCGACTTTGCAATTTGCTTTGCTGACGACTTTTCGCTGGCCTTCAGTTCCGCCAGATAGTCTTTCATCCGCGGAGCACGGCTGTCCATCATATGACGAATTTCATCAAAAGTGATTCGGGTTGATATCCCACGAGACACATTGAGCACGGTGAATCGCTTCTCGACGAGATCGAAGATCACCACTTCATCAGCAGCGTCCACGTAATCATAGACTCGACCATTATGCATCAGGCTGAGACTGCTGCTGACGATCTGAGCGGGTGTTCGTGAGTCGGTTTTTGCGATATCGTAAACGTGTGTCGAAATTCGCAAACCTTGCGCAAACCCTGTTGAACTGATGGTCAACAGTGCGGCAATCAACATTCCACGAAGCATCATGAGCCTCCTGCTCAAAAAAAACACTCTTCGTCCTTGAAGAGATACTTGCCGCTCAAACAGCCGACCTGCAGCCCCAAAAGACCTTTCAGAACTGCGACTGCGGTATAGCAGGATTCGCAGAATCGACTCAACAAGAGTCTGCACAACAGGACTGGCAAGCTGGAATTGGTTGAAGCTTCGGAACAACATCCGGCTGATTCTGCCGAAGGCGTCGCGTGCCTGTGAGTCTCATCGACTGGCTTGTTGAGTTGAGCCAGATTTGCCAGCATTCGTCGATCCGCACGTTCAGTCGTTCGTTCTGCGACATTCAGTTCTGTTGCTCTCACCTGACGGAAATCAATGATGACAAAGGCATTTCCACGGAACCAGCTCTTCGGCCTGCTGGCGATTGGGCTCTTGATTTGTCAGATTGCGCCAGTCGCCGCACAAGACAAGGCTGGGCAAACGGCGACCGGCATTGCCTATCTGGATGCGAATCAGAATCGAATGCGAGACGCCGACGAAAAACCGTTGCCGGACGTCAAAGTCTCCAACGGACGAGAAGTGGTCTCCACGGATCTCGACGGCCGCTACGTACTTCCCGTCGACAATGACACCATCGTATTTGTCATCAAGCCGCGAGGTTATCGCACGGTGCTGGATGAGAACCATTTGTCTCGCTTTTACTACATCCACAAACCGATGGGTTCTCCCAAGCTGGATTTTCCTGGCGTGGAGCCCACTGGTCCCTTGCCGTCAACCATTGACTTTCCTCTCTATCCCGTGGACGAGCCCGATGTGTTTGATGTAATTTTCTTTGGGGATCCACAACCACGTGATCAAAAGGAAATTGATTACATCGCCCATGATGTGGTTGAGGACCTTGTCGGTGTAAAAGCAGCCTTTGGAGTGACACTGGGAGACATACTTTTTGATGACCTCAGCCTGTTTGACAGCTTCAACAGAACTCTCGGAAAGATTGGCGTCCCCTGGTACAACGTCATTGGCAATCATGACATCAACTATGCATCCGAGAATGACGAACAGAGCGACGAAACCTACGAAAGAGTTTACGGCCCCGCCTACTACTCTTTTGATTACGGGGCCGTACATTTCCTGGTCGTTGATGACATTCATTGGATGAAAGATGGCGAAAAGAAAGTTTATCGCTCGGGGCTCAGCGAGGAACAACTTGCCTTCATTGAAAACGACCTGAAGCTTGTTCCCCAGGATCGATTGGTCGTTGCGATGATGCACATTCCGCTTGTAAAATCGACGCCGTGGCTTGCCCCGCGTCGCGAGCGATTGCTGCAACTCCTGGAGAGCCGCGAGCATTGTATTTCTCTCGCCGGACACACTCATCATCATGAGCATGTTCTGATGAATCAAAGCGATGGTTGGGGTGGCCAGAAGCCTCATCATCACATCATCAATGTGACTGTTTGCGGAGCATGGTGGTCAGGAAAGCCCGATGAACACGGGATTCCGCATACCATGTGCGCAGATGGAACGCCAAACGGCTACACCGTGATGCACTTTGATGGCATCCGGTATCTGCTCGACTACCGCGCCGCTCGTCGCGGAGCTGATGAACAGTTGCGGATCACAGCTCCTGAGGTCATTCAATCGGCGGGCTCGGCCGGTTCAGAATTCCGCGCCAACATCTTCAATGCCATTCCCGGTGCAGTCGTTGAGTGGCGCATGGGGAACGGCGATTGGCATGTCATGACAAAAACGGAGAACGAGACCGATCCGCTGTTTCAGGAGCTTTACAATGAGGAGCAAACCTTCTTGCCAGGTAAGCCGTCCTGGAGACCGCTGGCGAAGCCGATGGTTTGCCCACATCTCTGGAAAGCCAGCCTGGGTGAGACACTTTCGCCGGGGACATACCTGATTCAGGTTCGCGCGACGAATCCCAATGAACAGGTTCTCCAGGGTGAGCGCTTCATTCGGGTAGCAGAGTAGAATAACAGACTCCCTCCATGGGCGATGAAATGGTCGAAGAGCAGGGGAACTATGGCAACCCGAAGCGTCAGCGAGGGACGTGATCACGCAGCGGTGATCTTCGAAAGATCACCGCTGCAATTGAACTGAACCAGAATGACGCGTCAGCGAAAACACGCCGCCCGCATCAAGCCAACGGAAACACGCTCGGCCGGTGTGTCCACATTCGCAAAGTGCCAGCGAGCATAGAAATCCTGTCGTTGTTTTTTGTTCTTCAGCCATGGCAAGCAACCATGAGCGGCCGGTTGTAATCCCTGCTCTGTCACTGCCCAACAGATCGGTATTGAGGCAAATTTGCCGCCTCCCTTAAACTGCTCGCGCGGCTTACGGCTGATCCGTTGTCATCGCCGGTCAGGTGTATGAACTCATTGGGGCTCGATGCTGGCGAACTAGAGCCGGAAAAGTATCGCAAAATGGCAGTTGATCCAGTTCATCATATCGACTTCCTGCGACGGATGGGGCACACCGTTCGAGAGTCCAGCGGTGCCTTTTGGTTCAATTCTCATCGTGGTGCCTATTGCAGCGTTCCCTATCATCTGGACGTCGATGCACGAACCGTCGACCTTCCCGGAATTCTGGAACGCGACGGCATGATCGCCCGCTTTGGTTGTCCACCTGAACAAGGGATTGCCAGCTTCCGAGTCGTCTGTTCTGATCCGGACTACGACTTTTCATCCTTGCGAAGTCGGGCGAGAACACAGGTTCGACGCGGCCTGGAAGCGTGTCGGATTGAGCAAGTGGATTTTGATTTGCTCCAGAAATACGCAATTCCACTGAATGCTGATACTCTGATCCGACAGGGAAGAAGAGTCCCAGGCGACTTAGAATCCTACTGGAAACGTTACTACGAACAGGCCGGGAAGACAGCCGGGGCCGAAGCCTGGGGGGCGTTTGTGGGAACGGAACTGGCGGCCTATCTGATTTCTTTTACCATTGAAGATGTGGCCAATCTGCTCATTGTGCGATCGTCACTGAAGCACCTCGATTCATTCCCCAACAATGCACTGATCTTCCAATTCTTGCGGCATCGACTGCGTTGTGGAGATATTCGCCAGGTAAGTTATGGCTATGAATCGATTCAGCCAGAACTGGGCTCATTGGACCAGTTTAAAACCGGAATGGGGTTTCAGAAGGTTCCCGTTGGACAGCGAATTGAGCTCGCCGGGTGGCTGCGACCGTTCGTGAATCGCTACACGGCTCCCATGACTCAGCGACTATTAGCAGCTTTGGGCCGGGGCGAGAACAGTGCGAAAGTGCTGGGTATTCTTAAGTGGTACAACGAGCAACCCGCCCTGGATTCCGTGCGTGGAATTCGCCGAGC
Organism: Planctomycetota bacterium; assembly: GCA_031424595.1. Taxonomy (GTDB): domain Bacteria; phylum Planctomycetota; class Planctomycetia; order Planctomycetales; family Planctomycetaceae; genus SXXK01. The sequence goes on along the minus strand of JANPHT010000193.1, from coordinate 4,891 downwards.
GGCCTGATACCAGTCTCCTTCAATTTTCTGTCACCGCATTTGCGTCATCCCGCGAATGCTCCGGCCGTAAACAAAGCATCGCAACAGCCATACTATTACCTCGACCATAGCCGATTGTGATGTGTCAGCCTGCAATATTCGGCTTCGGCAATTACGAGGAAAGCCGCAATAGCCGGTGTGATGCCGCTTCCAGGAAGTTCTTGACTCAGCGGGATCGTTCCTCTAGGGTCCGGCAATTCGAGGGATTCGGCAGAAGTTCTGGCCGAAGAAATGTGTGAAATTTGGTGACTTTGCCTGTCTCAAAGGAAGTTTTTGAAATGGCCGATCTGATCGCACCGCATGGTGGATTGTCAGAACCTGTGTGCTGTACCGTTGGCGAAAAAGACCGCGAAGCGTTTTTGGCTGAAGCCGCCACGCTCGTCAAGGTGCCGGTGTCTGCGGCTGACCTGTCCAGCGTTTACCGCTTTGGAGATGGCACACTCAGTCCACTCACCGGGCCCATGAACTCTGCCGTTTTTAACCAGGTTCTTGACGAATGTTATGTCGTCAGCAACGGCGCGAAGTACGCATGGACGATTCCAATCGCGTTTCCAATCACCGCCGACCTGGCAAAGACGTTGAAGCCAGGCCAGAAGGTGGCTCTGACTAATCCCGCTGGCGACATCGTTGCCATCCTGGAACTCAACGATGTTTACGCATGGCCCAAATTGAAATATTTGAAGTCAGTGTATCTGACGGATCGGATCGATCATCCAGGCGCTGACATGGTCATCAAGGGCGAAGCGGCCAACTCACACCTCATCGGGGGCGAAATCAAAGTTCTGCTACAGCCAAAGAACGCCTCGTTTGGGAAGTATGTGCTGACACCTCGCGAAGTTCGCAAGGCGCTGGCCGCTAAGGGCTGGGATGCCGTTGTGGCGTTTCAGACTCGTAATCCGCTGCACCGTGCTCACGAGTATGCTCTGGTTTATGGCCTGGAAACACTTCTGCGAGAAGGAAAGAATGCCGGTGCCTGTCTGAACCCGCTGATCGGAGAAGTGAAGGGTGACGACGTCAACGCTGAGATTCGCATGCAGACCTACGAAAAGCTGATCAGCGACCGATCACTTGGTGATGGCGACAGCGATGCAACACTGTGGGGACCTCGTGGCGAATCTGTCCCTGATCGAGTTGTCCTGCTGGGTCTGGATATCAAGATGTTCTACGGTGGCCCCAAGGAAGCGGTCATGCACGGCATTTATCGCCAGAACATGGGCTACACGCATCTGGTCGTTGGTCGTAAACATGCGGATGCCCCGTATGCCAACGGCGAATCGATTTGGGGTGACTTCGACGCTCAGGAGATCTTCAGGAAACTTGGCGGAGATCTGAAGATCAAGACGATCAACGTGGGCTTCGCGGCCTACTATGAATCGGCTGGTCGTGTCGACCTGATGGAACGCCACAAAGACGAAAAGCCGTGGTCTATCAGCGGCAAGGACATTCGAGCGACTCTGCAGAAGGGTGAACTTGTTGACGGCCGTATTATGCGACCAAGCACTTCGAAGATCCTTGGCGAAGCGATGAAAGTCGGTTAATGATCGTCGCACTCAGCTTTTCACCATGAAATTGCTCTGTCGATCCTAAATTGATGTGTGCCAGTGCTTGCCGGACAAAACCATTGACAGAGTCAGTGGCACACAACTGGAAAGCACATTTCCACCATTTCGATGGCTGACAATGCACTTGAGCAAGAGCCCGGTTCTTGAGTGAGCCGGGCTCTTTTCTTTTGAGCATCGTCTTTTCTTCGAGCATCGTCGCGTCGCAGAGTCCCGCAGAGTTTGTCACGCATGCCCCACATTGATCACGCACGCCTCACAATTGCTGGCAGCTGACGACTTACGACTACAGTCCAGTGCGTTTGCGAAAGGCTCTGGCAACAGAGACTTCGCCAATCAAGTCCATGTATGTAGCCATTTCCTGAGCGAGTTCCCGACTGATGGCTCGTGCATCGGGACTCTCGAAGAGTTGTTTCTCGATCTTCTTTCCGGCGATTGAAATTTCGGACTGTCTCGCGGATTCTTCAACGACTCCCTGAACTCGAAGAATGTTGCCCATTTCATACCGTGCGGCCCAGTTGGAAGGACTCAGTTCCAGTGACTTTTTGAGGGCTTCCAATGCCTCAGTCTCTCGGTTTTGACTCTTGAGAAGCCAGGCACGAAATCGCCAGAATCGACTGTCTTTCGCCGCTTCAGGTGGGGCCTGCTTCAATAGCGTAATCATTTCCTGTGAGCTGCCCTCGTAAATCCGTTTTTCCGCGTGATAAGAAATGATCTCCATGTTCGAGGCATACTTCTTCAGACAAGCCTCCGCCATATCCTGATTGCCGGGTGCAACATCGGATTTTTCAGAGACCTCTTCGTCACCATCGTGTTTGTTTCGGCCCGCATAAATGGCCTGAGCGACTTCGAGGCATTCGTCGTCCGGATAGTTCTTCCGCCAGTTTGAGGTCACCGTAAACCCATCAGTGAAGTTCAAGTTATTGGCAAGGAGCAGATAGGCGTAAGCCTCCGGCGGTTCACAGCCGATCTCAATACTTTCTCGGACCAGCGGCACCATTTTGTGACGTTGAAGTGTCATTGTGTAGAAATAAATGAGGCGTTGCCTTGGGAGTGTCGCCAGGGAATTGATCTTCAGCATTCTGAGCCAGGTTTGCTCGGCCTCGTACGGAAGATTCAGATCTGCAAACAGGATCTCCCCTCGAAACGCCAACGCCTGAAGTGCACCGTGGTAAGAATCGCTGACGGCACCTAGTAAATCTGCCGCTTTCTTCCCATCGCCCAATTGCCTTGCGGCCTCAGCGCTATTCACGCGAGCATCGTCGTTCGATTTGTCCCAGGCCTGCCATCCTTCAGAAACAATCGCCAGAAGGTCCCAGTTCTTCTCCCGAATGGCTTTCTTGCAGCCATCTCGATACTGCGACGTCCTGTAATCATGCCACCTGGGATAGCCAAATACGGCAGCGACTGGGATAAGAACCAGTACACCAAGGGCTGCAACAAAAACAGGCCATCGGAAGAAACGTTTTTTGGGGAGTTGCGCGTTCTTTTCTCCTGCAAGTACAGAATCCATGTGAGTCATGGGGAACCGCATTTCTGGAATGACGGGATGAACGTCTCGTGTGTCGGTGACATTGTGCCGAAAAAGTGCTGCTTTGCAGGGAAAAAATGCACCTGACAACGATAAAGAACCTCGGCACATTTACACTTTGAGCAGCTACGCCTAATCAGTCTCAATTATGCCTGAAAAAGTCGCAGTTTCTTAGAAAAAGTACCGAAAAGCACTGTACACGTTAGCCCCGCTCTCATCAAATACGAGCTAAAGCTTCGTCTTTCTGAATTCATACGTTGATGGAGGTTGTCGTGGTAAGGGTCCTATCCAGCTTATTGTGTTCCATTGTGTTCATGACATTGGTTGTGGGTTGTGGCGGCAGCGAAGAAGTCGGGGGAACTAATCTGAACTCCGACGAGGCTAAGAACAAAGCCGCACAGGCAGCCGCTGAATATGCGGGTGCTGGTCGTAAAGGGCCTGCGGCTCCCGGCACACCTGTCACGCCCGGCACAGCAGCGGCTCCTGCGACAGAAGCCGCGCCCGCTCAGAAGTAACACTGTTTTGTTTGAGTTAGTCATCTTCAAATCCCGTTTTTTTAGGAGTCACCAATGAAAGTCACTCGAGGCTGGCGAAAGGTTCGTTCAGCGTTTACCCTGATTGAATTGCTGGTAGTGATCGCGATTATCGCGATCCTGATTGCGTTGCTGCTACCCGCAGTTCAGCAAGCTCGTGAAGCCGCACGGCGAACACAGTGCAAGAACAATCTCAAGCAGATTGGTTTGGCCTTGCACAACTACCACGACGTTTTCGGAACGCTTGGTAACAATTACGATGGCACGCTGACGTATGCCACGGCAAACAACACGCCGGCTCCGGATGGTCCGGATCCAAATACCACTTATCTGGGGATTTCATGGGTGACTTCGCTCCTGCCTTACATGGAGCAAGCGAACCTGTTCACTCAGATCCAGGGATCCGGGGCATTAACAGTTGCTCAATCCCTGGGCGGATCTGGTACCGGCAGAGGCTATGATTCAGTGGCTTGTAAGGCAGCTGGTGCCACGATCCTGCAGACCATGCTTTGCCCGAGCAACCCTCAGGCAAAGAAGAACCTTAGCCAATTGACTTACAATGATGGTGGTTTTGGACACTTGGCCGCTGGTCCTAACTATCAATCAGGACGTACAGACTATGTGGGAAACATGGGCTTTGTATGGGCTGGTTGGAAGGATTGTGGAAACGGTGCTGGTGGGAACGGTAAAGGGGTTCCAAAGCGTCAACGGAATGGAGCAAGCTGGGCGAGTTCGGATTGGGTAGAGTCGTACGAACACAGCTGGGATAATTATCCAAGGAATCGTGGCGTGATGTGGGCACGTGGCTGTGCGACGATCGCTCAGATCTCAGATGGAACCTCAAACACCATCGCGGTGTTTGAGAACCACCATTGGAAGATGGATCCTAGCGTGGGTTCGGTCAGCGAGGTCAATCGAGACTCTGGCTGGATCGGGCCGTATACGGCGATTCATTCAACGTATTCCGGTATCAACAATGGTGATAACGAAAACTGGGGCGACCCTCGATGCACTGGATTCACCAGCGCGCACACTGGTGGTGCTCAGGCTGCCATGGCCGACGGTGCTGTAAGGTTCATTTCAGAGAATATCGACATTGGCGTCGGCCGTGAGAACGGCGCCGCCTACAGACCAGGCGTGTTGCAATCGATTTCCACTGCCTCGAGCGGGGATGTAGCTGGCGAGTTCTAAGAACGCCGAGCGACTGCCTGGCTGATTTCGCGTCTGGC
>JANPHT010000192.1:0-1713 GCA_031424595.1 Planctomycetota bacterium | reverse complement strand
AGACAACCACGATGATTCGCCAGCAGAAGGGCCAACGCCCTCAAAAAGGCGTTTTGAGAGCTCACACAAAAAATAAAACGCCCGCAGGCAACTGCGGGCGTTTTTTGTTTATCAGACTTCTTAAGTGATTGGTTTACAACGCACCTTCACCGGTGATTACAACGCGAACGGTTCGGATGAGGATTTTAATGTCGTTCCAGACACTGCAGTTTTGCAGATAGAGCAGGTCGTAGGAGACTTTTCGACGAAAGCCGTCCAGATCATTGTCGTATCCATTCACGACCTGAGCGATCCCAGTTAGACCTGGCTTCAGCCCAAGTCGATCCATGAAGTTTGGAATATGCTCCTGGAGCTTCATCATAAACTCCGGTCTCTCGGGACGAGGCCCAATCATGGACATATCTCCCCTTAGAATATTCCAGAGCTGAGGCAGTTCATCGATCCGAGTTCTCCGCATCAATCGGCCAATCGTCGTGACTCGAACATCTCCCTGCTTCGCGAATTGAGCGCCATGTCGCTCGGCATCATTTCGCATCGTTCGGAACTTATAGATCGTAAACGGACATCCAAAGTTGCTGAGTTCTCTGCGGTCTCGTTGAGGTCTGCGTCGCTCGGCCGAATCAGCAGGAAGACTTTGGATTTGTTCGCGACGGTCCTTTTTCTTCTTCTTGCGAAGGTTCAGTCCGACTCGAGTCTGTGAGTAAATCACGGGCCCGGGAGAAGTCCACTTCACCAGGATGGCGACTGCGAAAAGTATCGGCGATGTTAAGACGATCAACAGGGATGCACAGACAATATCGAATCCCCGTTTCAGGATGCGATGAGTCAAAGACAGGCATTGAACGTTTTCGCGGGGTGCCTGCAGCGAAAGTCGCGTCAACCACTCGGTACCGGGCAATTCAATGGTATGTTGAGCCACCAGGCTTGAAAACGACGGGACTGATTCTGTGGCCCCAGGGGACTCGCTCCGCGGCTCGAGGACTCGTTCAAGTATCGAAGAGGAATGCATGGACGATAATTTCCACGAAAACAAAGGTCCGGGCAGAGAACCGTCTCGGCGCAGGTCAGGACCTTGATAACTGGAAACCTAGTCTGCCTCGACAGGCCGTGGGAATCGGAAACTTCGTGAAATCGTATGATGGCAAACCCGTCGCTGCAAAAGTTATGACTGTGCGGCAATGTTGCATCTCGTCAACGTTGCATTGCGACATCATACAAGCCGCTTTGGGCCAATCGATTCAGTTGTTCAGATCCTTAAATGCCAGCGAAGCCGCTTGTACGGTTTGTGCGATGTCCTCCTCGGTATGCACCGCGGATACAAACATTGCTTCAAACTGGCTGCACGGAAGATACACGCCCCGATTGAGCATCCCGTGAAACCAGCGGGCGTAACGAGTCGTATCGGACATCGTCGCAGTCTCCAGATCTGACACTGCATTCGATGTCAGAAACACGGTCAGCATGCTGCCCACTCGATTGACAATCACAGGCACATGGCTGGCGTCTGCTGTCGACTGAAATCCGGTCGCCAGTGAACTGGCAATCTGTTCCAGTCGCGGGTACGGATTCTCTTCTCGAATCAGATTCAGCATAGCGATCCCCGCAGCCATCGCCACGGGATTTCCAGAAAGCGTTCCCGCCTGATAGACCTTGCCGACAGGCGAAACGCAGTTCATGATCTCCGCACGACCTCCATAAGCTCCCACCGGCATT
>JANPHT010000191.1:0-9758 GCA_031424595.1 Planctomycetota bacterium | reverse complement strand
CTCAGTTGAGCACAGTCAGAGGCGTGGCGGAAGTGGCGAGCGTGGGCGGTTTCCTGCGGGAATTGCATATTCAGGCGGATGCCACACAACTTGCCGCACGAGGACTTTCTGCGTCGCGACTGGTTGAGGAACTTGAACGCTTTACGGGAAGTGCCGGAGGGCAGGTTCTGCAAAAAGGCATGGCCGAATTTGTTGTCCAGCTGGAATCAGAAAGCCGATCGATTCCGGGCAATGACGTCGCTGTGATTCGCGAATGGGAAAACCGAGTCCTGCCATGTCCCGACGGTACAGGGACACTTCTGAAAGATGTTGCGTCGATTTCTTTTGCTCCGGCGCCTCGTCGCGGCGTCTTTGAGAAGGACGGATCGGAATGTGTCGCGGGAATCGTCCATTTGCGATTTGGACATAATCCTCTGGAGGTCACGGATGCCGTGCGCAGAAAACTGATCGAAGTTTCCGCCGGTCTTCCGGATGGTATCCGCGTCGTCCCGTGCTACGACCAAACTCCGCTGATCCGTGGTGCGATTCGGACAGTCTCCCGAACTCTGGTAGAAGCTCTCCTGATTGCTGCGATTTGCGTGCTGCTGGTCCTGCGACATTTTCGCACCTGGCTGCTGATCGCCATGACTTTACCGTTGTGCGTGCTGGGTACATTTCTCGCAATGGCCGCGCTGCGGTCGTGTGGCGTGATCGATATCCAGACCAATATCATGTCGCTGGCGGGCATCGTCATTTCAATTGGCGTGCTTGTCGATTCCTCAATCGTGATGACGGAAAACGTCATGCATCGCCTTCGACAGCGATTTGGCGATCAACCGGTGACGGGCGACGTTCGCACTGAAGTCATCTCCGCCTGCCAAACAGTCGGACGTCCATTGTTCTTTTCGATTCTGGTGATGCTGGTCTCCTTCGCACCAGTCTTCGCCCTGAAGGGAATTGATGGCCGCATGTATGCACCGCTGGCATGGACCAAGTCTCTGGCTCTGGCCACCGCCGCCGTGCTCGCGGTAACGCTGGTCCCGGCGTTATGCAGTGTGCTTATTCGAGGTCGCATGAGGGACGAATCCGAAAGTGCGATCGTTCGAAGTGTGCTGACAGTCTACCGACCAATCCTGTCATCGTTAATGGTCCGTCCGGCACCTTTGATTCTGATTCTCTGCGAAACGATCGTGTTTGCATCAGCACCGCTGGGCAATCAGACGGTGTTCCTCGGTGCCGTCTTTGCCAGTCTGGTGACGATGGTGCTCATCGCAAAAACTCGTCGTGCAAGCGCCGCGGCATTTTGCACCATCCTGATCTCAGCCCTCATCGCGGACCGAGTGATGACGCCGCTGGCAACGGAGCTTCGGATGCCGCTGAATGAAGGCGTCGTGATGGACATGCCGATTACGATTCCGCGAGCCTCTGTGACGCAGTCAGCTGACGATTTGAAAGCACGCAACATGGTGCTTTGCCGTTTCCCTGAAATCCGCATGGTGTCAGGAAAAGCCGGTCGCGCTGACACGCCATTTGATCCCGCGCCACTCGACATGATCGAAACCATGATTGAGTTTCGACCAGTCGCATGGTGGCCTCAGCGACGCCTGCGAACACGAGATGCGAACGAACTGTCCAGGATATTTGTCGATCGTCTGGTTGCGGCCGGAATGATCGAGCCCGTCGCGGCAGATTCGCTCGCCGCGATGACGGATGCCGCGATGTTTCGATTCGATGCGGTGAGTCGAGAGACCGCGTTTCAACTGATCGAGGTCTTTCTTGCTGATCTGCAGGAACAACTCGGCCAGACGGCGATCGAGGCCGCAGCGATCCGCTGGAACGGTCGCGGCGAACTTACTCGCCCAGTTGAGGTCGGTGATATTGCGGCTCTTCAGAACACGATGCCCGCCGAATATGTCCACGATCTCACGATGATGCCGAGCGAAGAAACCGTGGCCACGTTCCTGCGACAGGCTCGGCCTCTGCTGGACCGTCGCGGACTGTTCAGGACGAAGAACGCGACAGGCCAGTCGCCAGCAACCGGGCTTGCTGCTCTGTTGGGAATCGATCACAGCCCGTCGTTCGACAGCGGCTTTGTTGCCGACAAACTTCAGCGTGCCGCGGCCGATCGATGGGCCACATTCATCCGGGATCTCAATCAGACATTGCGTGTTCGGGCCGCGGGCACGTTCGTGCATTTACTCAGTGACGAGTTGTTCGCAGCGGTTCCTATCATCGACGAGTCCCTTCGAGATGTACGCACAAGCGTAATCGCGATTCGCACGGAGAAGCGAACGGCTTTGAACGCCGGCGAGCATCATCATGGACTCGCTCCGATGGCGGAACTCCCAATCGTAGATCCGCATCCGATCTTTGACAGCATTCGCAAAGAACTGCAGGAATCCTGGGCCAGCAGAATGACTCTGGATTCACAGACCCCGGAACTCATCAGCAAGTTCGGTGGTGAAATGGATCTGGCTCTGCAAATGCCGGGCTGGACAAACGTCTGGACGAAGCCAATCCAAAACCGTGTCGATATGCTGGCGACAGGCGTGAACAGTGAAGTGGGAATCCGAGTCCTGGGCTCGTCGCTCGACGATGTGGTGGCAACGTCTGAAGAGATTGCTTCCAACGTCCGCGAGATCCCGGGCGCTTCTGACGTTGTCGCCGATCCAATACGAGGCAAAGGCATTATTCAGGTTGTCCCCGATCCGCTTCGTGCGGCTGCTCTCGGCGTATCACTGGGAGATATTTCACAGGCCGTCGATCTCGCATTCTCCGGCCGCGTCGTTACGGACTTCACCGTGCAGGGCCATCGCATTCCGGTTCGTCTGAGTCTGAAACCTGACGAGGCCGATGTGGATGAAGAAACGCTGAGGCGGCTTCCTATCGCTCGCAGTTTCATGGCGGTGAATTCAACGAACGGCGACGGGCAGACTCAATCCGGGACGGTGCCGCTTCAGTCCGTCGCCACGGTGCAAATCACAGAAGGACCGGCAACCATCAAGAGTGAAAACGGATGGCTGAGGAACTACGTTCGACTCAATGTGCGAAATCGCGACCCGCTGGAATTTGTCGAGGAAGCACGTCGCGTCGTGGCCGCTCGCTTGAAGCCTCCGCAGGGAATTTTCGTGGAGTGGACCGGTCAATTCGAACACGCCACGGAGACACGTCGCACACTGATGATTCTGATGCCGGTGGTCGTGCTGCTGATTTTCATGATTCTGCTCGCCACTTATCAAGACGTTGCGGATGCCGCGATGGTGCTGCTGACCGCTCCCGGTGCGCTGGCTGGCGGTGTGCTTTGTCAGTGGCTGTTCGGATACCCGTTTTCGGTGGCAGTTGGTGTCGGCTACATCGCCTGCTTCGGAATGGCGGCATCGACAGGAATTGTGATGCTGGTCTACCTGCGCGAGGCCGTAGAGACGACAGGCGGGCTGGAACGAATTTCACTGGAGGAACTCAAAGCCGCCGTGTTTCGCGGAGCAGTCCATCGTCTTCGGCCCAAATTGCTGACCGAGGCCACAACGCTTTTAAGCCTCGCGCCAATGCTCTGGAGCACCGGAGTCGGCGCAGAAATCATCCGCCCCATGGCCGCGCCGGTTCTGGGCGGAATTCTGGTGGCGGACGAAGTCATCGACTTGCTGCTTCCCGTTCTCTTTTACCATGTTCGCCGTCGGCGCTGGGAAAAGATTCACAACACAAACTCATCATTCAACGCTGCACATTCCGCAGCGGGCCTTTTGCAACAGGACTCCATTCTATGAAGCGTTCTCCGAACACGACGTCGGGACAACATCGATATCAATGGGCATTGATGTTGAGTCTGGCCGGCATTTTTGCTTTGGCAGGGTGTGGCGGTAGTGATTCAGACTACTTGCCGTCGACAACCGCAGCAAGAGCGGCACTCGAAGCCTCTCTGAACAAATGGAAGGCAGGTGATTCGCTTGCCACAATCTCGACAGGACCAGTTCCAGTCGATACTTTCGACGCTCGATGGCGCGACGGCGGCAAACTCGAATCGTTTGAAATCCTTCGGGAAGAACTCGTCGAAGGCCGTCCGACATTTAATGTGAAGACGAAACTGGCCAATGCCGCGGAACCCACTGAAGATACATTCATCGTGGTCGGGAACAATCCGCTACTCGTTTTTCGTAAACAAGACTACGACAAAGCCGGCGGAACCGGCGGTGGCTGAGCCACATCAGAGATCAGATTGAATTGAAGATCTGATTGACACACTTCTTTGTGCAATCTGACAGGCCTCAGGCCAAGGCAGGATTTGGAATCGGGCCAAGTTGTTCCATGCGGTACACACGTCAGTTGGCAGAATCGCGGGGCCCATTTTCGGATGAAAATGGGTCGGAGGATTCGGTCGTGTCAACAGCGGGATCGATGGAACGAGCGTCATCACTTGTCTCTTCTGATGATGACGGCGTCGAGTTCGACGGCTTGGCCTCCTCTTTAATCACTGGTACCACACCGTCCAGGATCTGCAACTCGGTGTAACCCATCAGGCTGCCTTTTTCGAGATGCACATTTTTCAAGGCGACAGCATATTCCGCTCGGGCCTGGTAATAACGAATTTCCGCTTCAACAACCCGACGCTGAGCATCCAGCTGACGATCGATATCGACGTCCAGATCATTCTTAACTTGTGTTTCATACGCGATCAGCACACTGTTCGCAGCATTGAGCCGATTCAGTGCATTTTCACACGCCTCGTAGGCTCGTGCGGCATCGGCAACGGCATTGCTCAGGTCATGCACAACCTCACGTTCCTGAGCCTGAAGAATCGCTCTGTCCCGAGTTAAAAGTATCTCGGCATTAGAAACCGCCAGATGTCCCTTACGATATCCGAGGGGGACCGTGTATTCAACGCCGACATACCATTCCTGCAGGTCGCCGGTGGTCAGATTGCCAATCGACGAAGATTGTCCGGAGGAAGCGAGCAGGTCATCCCCGAAACCTCGGAACCGATATCGTCCGACAGTATCGAGTCGTGGATTCAGAAAGTTACGAGCCGCCAGAAGTTCCATCTGACGTTTGTGAATGCTGAGTTGCTGGCGACGCAATTCGGGTCGTCGCATCAGAGCTTCCTGCATCACGGTATCCCAGAAAAAAACGACCTCCGCTTCGGAAGGGTCTTCTGCCGGGCGAATCAGAGCGTCATCATTGATTGGCATCCCAATCAGGAGTCGCAGACGGCGTTCCGCCACCTGAACTCCGCTGGCTCCGCGTAATGTCCCGCCCGTGCTGCCGTTTCGGTTCTGAGTGCCCTGAACGACGCGGCCCGTAAGAGCATCATCGACGTCCGCCTTGAATCGGAAGTACTGCTCAGTGGCGAGTGCCACGCGGGCATCGGACTCCAGATCGTTCTCAGCGCGAGCCCGGAGTTGATTCCAGGCCAGCAGCGAACGCTTCATCGCCTGACTCCGAGCATCGAGATCTCGATACGCGAAGTAGAGATCCCAGTAAGAGTTCACGACGTTACTGACATAGTCACGGACAGAGATTTCGAAGTCTGTCTGTGAAATGTCGTTGTTGACACGAGCGATCAGCAGTCCGTTGTAGACGCCAGGAGTCGAGCCGGGACCAGCAATCCGATTGAATTCGAGACCACCGCCCTGAAGCAGCGGTTGGCGCAGTTCACCTTCCACGTAACTGTCCCACGCGCTGGGGAACGTATTACTCGGTGCGTTGTTGTTGTCGTAATTGCTGACCCCACGAAGTGCAAGTCGTGATCCGGTCGACGTACGCTTGCTCAATTCCATCATGTAGTCGTTCAGATCCTGCTGGAACGTATTCGTTCCCCCGGAAAAGAATGGATTGTTAAAAGTCTGGTCTTTGTTATTGAAATACGCGGTTGTTGCCAGTTGAGCATCAAAAGCACTCAGGGCCGCTTCCATGCCATAGCGAGGGTCGGTTTCGCGTAAAGCACTGTTGAATTTTGTTGCCACGGCATCCGGGCTCTTTAATGCCACTCCACCAAGTTCTCGCAGTACCTGGGAGTTCTGCATAGCGATCTCGAGCACTTCCCGCAAAGTGAGATCGCGATACTGGAGCGCTTCGAGGCGATCTCTGTCGCGCACCGTGATCGGGGCTGAAGACAGGGCGGCCGGCATAATTTCAACTTGCGGTTCATCAACTTGACGGGAGATTGACTGAACGCTCGAGGTATCGTTGGCGACAGTTTCACGCCAGCGGTAATTGGATCGGCAGCCAGACGCAATCAGCAAGGATGCGGCCACAATGCAACAGGCCAAACGCCGATCCAAAACGGCACGACGCAGTTTGCCAACGTCGCGGCGCTCGGTGGGGCGCAGAATTAATGGTGTGATGAGCGACATCCGTGTGCTCAGTTTCCGGGCGTCTTCGTGATTCCCGCGATCGAGGCCCATAGCGGGCTTTTACTGATCGCAAACACTTCAGCATCAGTGTCATCGGACGTCGTTGTTCGCCAGCCACGATCGAGTCTTCGCCGTAGAGTGAAAAGAGACTGTTTCCCTGGGAGTGATTGGAGGAATAGCTAGAACGCGAATGGCAGGCTCAATCCGCAAAACTTCCCTACGCAGAGGGCCAACTCGAATCCATGGGGATTCTGCGATGCCAGTGGTTCGCAACTGGACGAAGTGCGGCATATTCTGCTGATCCTTGTCCTGGAAACCCGCGAGGAATGCATTTCGTCGCTATTCTTCGATGTTCCCTCTGCAACTGAGATGTCGAGCCCCTATTGATGACTGACGACGGAGACGACTTACCCCTCGACAATGAAGAACAGCATTTGGCGTCTCGCAATATCATGCTGACGATTGCCTATGAAGGAACCCAATACCGAGGTTGGCAAGTGCAGCCGAATGGACTTTCCATACAGGAATGCGTTGAGACTGCTGTGACTCGACTGACGGGCGAACGACGTCGCGTTTTTTGTGCGGGAAGAACGGACTCAGGTGTTCATGCCATTGGTCAGGTCGCGAACTTTCACACGGTTTGTGCTGTTCCGATTGAAAACATACGCCGAGGCCTGCAGTGTTTTCTTCCGGAAGACATCACGATTGTTTCCGTTCGCGAAGTGGATCGTCGCTTTCATGCGACGTATTCAGCACTCCGGAAACGCTATCGTTATGTGATCTGTGACAGTGATGTGTGCGCGCCGTTTCTCAACCGTTATGTTTATCGATGTCGCTATCACCTGAATGCGGAGCTGATGGCGGAAGCGGCCACGCACTTGCATGGAGTGCATGATTTTCGATGCTTTGAGACACAGTTTCCGAATAAGTCCACCAGCGTCAGAAATATTATGGAAGCGACCGTTCGCCGGATTCCCGGCTGGAGTCCGTGGACTGCGACGCATGAATGGTTGCCGTCATTCGGGCGAGCGTATGATCATGCTGATCGGCCGGCGATTGTATTTGAAGTGATGGCCGATGGTTTTTTGTACAATATGGTCAGAGCGATTGTGGGCACATTGACGGAGATTGGGCGGCGAAAGAATCCGCCTGTCTTCATGAAGCACGTCATCGAATCAATGGATCGCACGCAGGCCGGTATAACCGCGCCGTCGAACGGACTGTATCTGGTCCACGTCGACTATCCGGAAAACCTGATGCAACGTGCTCCTGAAGCAGCGTAACACCGGATGCGGGAGAAGACATCCAGAAAGGGGTTCCGCAAACCCAAGAAAAAAGCCCCGCGATTCCTACGAGCCGAGGATGGCTTCGTGCATTCTCCGGGCTTCTGAACCTGGCAATCATTCGTTGAAATACAGGATTCGTCCGCAGCCTCGGCAGCTCATAAAATCGCTCATGCGAATGCGAACCATGTCCTGATTGGTGACTTTCGTACTGCACGCTTCGCAGAAGCCGTCCTCCATGACCGCCAGGGCCGCGGCGCCGTGAGCCTTTCGCAAGCGATCGTAAGCGGCCTTGCCCTGGCCGGGAATGACATTTTCTGCTTCTGAAATCTTGATTTTGATGTCGGAAGCCAGGGCTTCCAATTCTGGTTTTCGTTGATCGAATGCCACCTTTTCGATCTGGATCGTCTTTTTCTTCGTCTGAAGATCGGCCTCCAGTTCCTTCAGTGTTTTTTGCGCCGAATCGATTTCTTCCATGGCTGCAAAAGCTGTTTCTTCCATTTGCGATCGATCTTTTTTTCCTGTCTCTAACTGCCCCTTTATAATGTCGTATTCCTTATTGGACGAGGCGGTGTTTAACTGACCCTGAAGCTTTGCAAGTTCGGACTCTTTCGTCTTGAGCTTGAGGTTGAGTTCGTCGGCTGACTTACGGTTGGACTTGATCAGTTGTTTTTGCTGTTCAATAGCCTGCTCTGCCTGAGTCACGTGTTTTTCGGCCGCAGTCACTGCCCGTGGTCCCTCGGCAAGCGATGCTTCGACTTCCGCCAGTTGTCGCAACAAGACATGCAGACTGTTCAGGGCCAACGACATCTCTGATGCCATTCGAATCTCTCTTTCAGAATTGTCTTTGTACTTCAGGAACACATAAAAAACTGCCGGGAAGAAGTCTGATTAACCAGCAGAGATGCCGGTGAAGTAGTCAGGTTCATGACCAACCTTCCATTTGATGTTACAGCCAATGCTGGCACGCTGTTCTGACGATACCTGTTCTCCTGACAGAAGCGCATCACAAGCCGCCTTGAGATCTGCGCCGGTTATCAGTAATCCATTACCAGGACGGCTTGAATCGAACTGTCCGCGGTAGACCAGCGAATGATCCGCATCAAACAGGAAAAAGTCGGGAGTGCAGGCGGCCTTGTAGGCTTTGGCGACATCCTGAGTCGCATCGAAAAGATAGGGAAACGTATACCCGGCAGAGCGAGCTTGCTCTTTCATCTGATCTGGCCCATCCTGCGGATAGGCATCGACGTCGTTACTGCTGATGCCAACAATCGCCATTCCTTTGGCCTCATATTCTGTTGCGAATGACTTAAGAGCCGCACGAATGTGAATGACAAATGGGCAATGATTGCAAAGGAACACGACCAGCAGTGGCTTGCCTGTGAAGTGCGCTGCAGAAACGATCTTTCCATCAACATTTGTCAAGGAAAAATCCGGAGCCTTTGTCCCCAGGCTCAGCATAGTGGATGCGGTTTTTACCATTGGTGTTTTGTCTCGTGTGTTTTGTGGGTGAATCAATGATAAGTAAGGATAACCAATTTCATCAGGCGGTGCTCCACACCTGGGGATCCTGACTCCTCGGTCGAGGGTCGAAACTTCACAACTGTTTGTGAAGTCGGGAAATCAGTGGCTCAATCACGGGGGCAGGAACAAAGTTTCGCAGTCGTGTTCGAACGTCATCTTTGGACATCTTTGCGATCTGTTTAATCAGTGAACTGGAAATATGAGCATACCGCTCAGCCGACATGAGGAAAACGGACTCGATCTCCTGATCAAGAACTCGGTTCGTGAGAGACATGGTAAACTCTGCATCAATGTCCGTCAGGGATCGAACTCCTCGCAGCAGGATTTTACTTCCACACTGCCGGACAAATTCAACAGCCAGGCCATCAAACGTTCGCACGTCCACATTCTTCAGGTCACTGACAGATTCGCGACACATCCCGACTCGGTCTGACGACGAGAATAACGTATTCTTGTCGGGGTTAATCCCGATTCCTACGGTAACATGATGAAAGATTCGCGACGCTCGACGGATGATGTCCAGATGACCAAGTGTCGTGGGGTCAAAGCTGCCAACATACACAGCTGACGAAAGTTTTTCGTCGGGCGCTGTCATACGAGTCTCCTGAAGAGATTCCCGAGGTTT
>JANPHT010000190.1:0-1351 GCA_031424595.1 Planctomycetota bacterium | reverse complement strand
AGAACCCGTCCAAAAACTACTCCGTGTTTTCCGGGTGTGGCCGGATGGTGTAGTTCCATTGGGGACAGACGTCGTGTCGGGTGAGTTGGATGTTTTTGAATTCAGCTTTTGAGACTTTCAGCCCGGTCAGGTAGGTTTGCTCGAAGCAGGTGGCCGTGACTGCCAGGCCGGTCCTCGTCGTCGTGCGGCGAATGAAGCCGACCAGAATCAGCACTGTGCTCAGGACATGGCCAGCCCATGTGGCTGTGATCTGGCTGAAGAGTCGGTGCTCAATCGGATTCCATTTGGATGTTCCAGGCGGGTAATGGCAGACTGTAATTTCGAGCCCGGTCTCATCGGCAAAGTCCTGCAGACCTTTCTTGTACCGCCGCGAACGCGCTCCATTGCTGCCGCCACTATCGGCCTCGATCATCAGACGCTTCGCCTGGGGATAGTGCGGCTGGTTGAGACGCCACCAGTCTCTGACGGCATCGACGGCCAAGTCTGCTGTGTCGCTGGAGGTCGTCACGCAGACATGACCCTCGTTGCGTTCCGGATCGTAAACGCCATACGGTGCCGCGCGTCCAGACGCATCCGAGGGAAAGTCGTGATCGTTGACTTTCTCACCCTCCTGACACCATGTTTGGCCATTGTTTTTGAACTGACCCACGAGTTCCTTCTTCTTCGTGTCGACGCTGATTCGCGGTTCACCGCTGGAGCGGAAGTCCTCACGCTGGGCTGAGATGTGCCGGAACTGCTGATCGCGTTCGGTATGTATCTTTCCCGTGTGCAGAACTTTGTGGTGGCTGCGCAGACCGTACTTCTGGCCACGCAGCAAACGGCCGATTGTTGTCGGACAGGCGCGGTGATTCAGCTTCTCGGATAATCCTCGCAGTCGGGAACGGACCCACTTCTCGTCCGAACAGGGATTGCCAGCGGTTTCAGGATCAACGTATTGCAGCAGGTCGGCGATCAGAGTCAGATCTTTTTTTCGACGCGCGGACGGCCTCCGCCGGGGAGTCGCACGTGATCCGTAGGCCGATCTCGTAACCCCTCGTCCAGTTCGTCGCGCCCTCGGCGGATCGTTTCTGGATGCATGCCTGTGATCTCTGCGATGCGCTGGAATCCGCCATGCCCAAGACGTATTGCCTCGCGACTCGCCACCCAGCGACGCTGCTGCTCGTCCAGACGACTCAGCAAGAGATTCAACTGCCGATGATCACTTTGCTCCGCGGAATTGCCCGCCAGACACTTCGCACAACAACACTCGTGAACCGTCTGTTCCTCTGCCATCGCCCAATCTCCCTCCCTGGAGTGGCGGAGAGTCTACTGTCAAACGGCGATTTCACGAAATAGATCTTGGACGGGTACT
>JANPHT010000189.1:0-3544 GCA_031424595.1 Planctomycetota bacterium | reverse complement strand
TTCCGATGGAACTAATTCTGTTTTACCATACATCCTTCAAGACGGCAAAAATATCGTATCCCTGTATGATGAGAAGATTCGTTGAAGAAATCTGGACCCAGATCATATGCGGCCAGATTGATGGATTTAAGCATGCTTATTTGTGGCGTTCCGGCAACAAGACCGCAAAATCGGAACATCGAAGTCTGCCAGCGTCATTGACCTGCGGACAGCAATTGAAAGCTACGTTGCCGGATGGCTGTCGATAAAATCACGGGACTCTGTCAGCGATTTGCAGAACGCCCCTCGAGTGGAATCTTCCGCCGTTGTCATCTCCGTGGGTTCTTCAATTGGGAAGAAATCGGTATCGTGAGGCATCATGTTTTCCACAACAGCAAAGAAAGGTCATCCCATGAAACTCTTCTCCAGGATCTATCTCGTTCTTTTCCTGATGTCGACGTCTGTCAGTGCACAAGTGAAGCATTTGGATATTGCTTATGCAGAGCCCGCAGCCGAAAGGCAGATTCTGGATATTTACGCTCCGGAGGAAGCAAAAAACCTGCCCGTTGTGTTCTGGATCCATGGTGGCGGCTGGCAAGCGGGCGACAAGTCGATGGTGGAAATGAAGCCTAAAGCCTTTACGGAGAAAGGATACGTCTTTGTCTCAATCAACTATCGGCTATTGCCGCAGGTCGAAATGGAAACCATTATCTCCGACGTCGCTAAGTCATTTGGCTGGATCCACAAGAACATCCGAGAATTCGGAGGTGACCCGGATCGAATCATCGTCATGGGGCACTCGGCAGGGGCTCAACTCGCCGCTTTGCTATGCACCGACGATCGGTATTTGAAGGCTGAGCATGTTCCCTTTTCCGTTTTGAAAGGATGTGTCCCCGTGGACGGAGACACGTACGATATTCCGGCCATCATCACGACCGCGGAAACTCGTCGAAGAGTTCACGGTCAGCCTCAGGCTAAGTTTGGCCATCGCGAAAAATTTGGGAATGATTCGTCGAAACATCTTAATTTTTCAGCAGTCTCACACGTGGCGAAGGACAAGGGAATTCCACCATTCCTGATCCTGTATGTCAGTAGCCATCCCGATACGACAGCTCAGGCTGAACGATTAAACTCAGTCCTTCATGATGCGGGCATTTCAACGAAGTTGTTTGGTGCGAAAGACTCAAGCCACACCCGGCTGAACGATGATCTCGGTACACCCCACGATCCCGCCACTCTCGCCGTGTTCGAATTTGTGCAGCAGAGTCTGAAATAGCAGTTGCCGTGATCAACACTGAACAACGACAGTAGAGTTACTAAGTAGTTTCTTGACTTCATCCCCACCCTTATCGTGGGAAAGTCACCCAGGCAATGACCATGAGCTCACAAGCGATTTGCGATGAGGGCGAGGTTGAAGGGATTTTCACAACATTCATTTGACCGACTCTAACTTCGACCTATGTTTCTCTGACTGCTGAAGAACGGACCGGCCGAGTGCCTTCAAGGCCAAACCAGCCGTCATCAGACACATGAAACTAACAGCGCGGTAAGGAAAGCTAGGAGCTTTGAGGGGACCTTGCCGCGCTGCTTTTTGTTGCGCGCTCGGGCCGGTTTTGCCACGCGGGAAGAGAAAAAATCCACGCCGGACCGAAGATTCGGCAATTTGCGTGGTTCGCGATGGCTCTTCCGATTTTTCCGTAGAGTCTGGTTGTGCCAATTGCCGATGACAGATGAAAGTCGATCCTGCGCTGAGCGATTCCAGGCGGGATTAAATCTCGTCCCTTGCTGGCGAATCACGGATGAACGTCGAACTATCACTCAAGCGTGCACGAAACTCACTGACTGCCGCGATTTTGTTGGGCTGCTTGCTGATAAGCATCTGTGGCCTCTCATGCTTTTCTTCGGCGTCGTCGAGCGACAAGACAGCGACGGTTGCGGCCGGCCATCGTAAAACGCAGAATCAGATTGAGAATCCCGATGTCAACGCTGGTTCGTCACTGAAATCAGCCACTGGGCAGCATTCGAGTTCCCCTCAAGCCAGTACGAGCATTCTGGAAGTGAGTGAGCAATCTGCGGAACTAACAGACCCAGATGGAGTAACAATAGTGACTCCCAACGAATCAACTCAACATGTGACCACGCCATGGACGACAGCCAATACCAGTGGTGTGCCCCATGTGACCGTCCCAGTTACCATCAATGTCAATAATGGTGATCTGGTGAGGGAACTGCTTCAGGTCCAGGCAAGAATTGCGAGACTTGAGTCGGGCGAGTCATCAACGGATGCGAGCAAGAGTGAGGATCAAAACCTCCACTTTTTTTCCACCGAGGAATTCAGTGGTACGGCGGTTTGCCAAACGATTGTTAAACCTGCTCATTCGTCAGTCGAAGTGGGGTCTTCTGAAGTATCAGGAAAATCAAATTCTTCATTTGAGATAATGGAGTCGGCGTCAATCAACACTGTCAGTGTTCCGCAGCAAGCAGCATCCAGCGGTGCGATGAAGTTGCAGGCTGTCGATCTTCCGGATTTCTTTGGTGCTTCGGATTCACAGCCTGATTCCACGAAGACTACTGAACAAATCGCTGCGAACACGAGCGTTTCGTCACGGGCGAGACTGCTGGAAGATGCATTCAAAACTGTTCGTGGTTTACCTCCTGAAAACCTGTCTGCAGGCCTGGCCTTTTTTCAACACGGATCGGCAGAAGCAGAAGCCGATGAAACTTTAGGCCAACCGGACGCCGCCCATGAAGGGCAGAATGTGGAGCGTGCGGGATTCGCCATTCCCGTTGATCCACAACTCGGTCGATCGAATTCCGGCTACGGCCTTGACGCACGGGATGCGGACCGCGAAAAGCCCGGCCGCTATACATATCAGTCACCATCACAGTTTCAGCACAATTACAAAGGGCCGTCATCACCTTCTGCCACGCCGCCGTCTTCGACTGTGTTTGAACGCAGTCCGAATTGGTTCAAGTATAAGCCTCGAAGCTCGGGCAGTCGGATTGAACCATCAACCGCGGTTCCCGCAATTCCTGAAGCAGTGGTGCGGGAAAAGGACAATGACTACGAGGAACGCAGACAAGCTGATTTGCCGTTGATTCCAGAAGTTGAGCCTGAGCAATTCGAGGCTTCTGAACCTTCTCGACCAGATACAACAGTGCCCGTTCCAACTGAAACGGCCTCCGCAGACAGTGCGCTGGAGTCAAATACGGAGACTGACACGCCACTATTCGGATCCCTTCCCGATATTGACGGCTCAGACGACGGCATGAATTCAAGGGAGCCCCGTGTTGCCGAAAACATTAAGGAACTGAAACCCGTTCCAGAAATGCTTCCCCCTCGTCCACCGGTTCCCGAAACGACTGAACACGGCCTCTATGAGGCTCAGCAGTATTATTCTCCGAGTACTCCCACGGGGCCGTCGGTGACCTATTCACAACCGACGGTTACCTATGGACCTCCTCAGAAAAAATCGGAGTCACAACTTCCATTTGCAACGACATTTCGACGCATTCAAAAGCGAATCACTCATTTGAAAAGTGAAATGATTGTGCCGGACGTGAA
>JANPHT010000188.1:0-10953 GCA_031424595.1 Planctomycetota bacterium | reverse complement strand
GCGGTTTCGCCGAGCGATTCGTAAACGGCCCCCAGTTCTTCGAGCATTGTGTCTGTTGTTTTGCTCTCGCTGTACGATTGCGAAACCAGTGTTTCCAGCAGGGAACGACGCACTCCGTCCCAATCTTTGCTGAGTTCCTTGAGCCGCGAATTAAGCGCCAGAATCGCGATCGATTCGACACTCTGCGTGTCACCCCACGAATCCTGAACGGAAGGAGGCACTGTCAGTATGGACAAGTGGGAGTTTGTCGCAGGTTCATTCAAAGGAGGACTGGCGGCAACAAGATTAGCAACTCGGCGTTCCACGTCCGCACGGTTGACCAGTCGTGCATCACAGTAGATTAAGAGTGTTTCCAGCGTTATATCGGCGACCGGTCGGTGTGCGCCCACTGCGTGCTGTTCCGCGGTTTGCTTCTGGATATCCGTGGTCTTGCCGGGCGTGAATGCGGAGAGCTGACGCCCTGTTGCCAATCGAGATGTAAGGAACTCCTGCAGGACCCTCAAACTGGCGTCACTCTTCACTCCCTGCAGTATCAGGAACGTCTCATTGCCTCTGATGAAGTTGGGAAAAGCATCTTCGGATTCCAGTTCATCCTGAATCGCAGTCAACAATCTTTCTTCTGCGATCACATCCGGGCGAGCAAGGAAGCCGCCGATTGCCAGTCGTCGAGTGTCTCTGTTTGCCAGCATTATCTCGATCGATTTCCGAACGACGTCGTCATTGGTCTTCGCACGAGCCAACTCGGCGATCATGTTGACCAGCAAACCGGCGTTACCGCTCCAGTGATCGGCGTCGAGGTGCAGGACAACCGTGAGGAAATCGGCATGCCGTTTTGCTCGTTCAAAGGCCTGGACGTAGGTTTCGATTTCCTCGGCGAATGCTTCCGGGTCGTCCTTTAAAATCTGCAGATAGATATCACACGCCCCACTGACATCTCCGCTGTTTTCCAGGGCGACGGCTTTGGCTTTGAGACTCGGCGGAGTCTTGTTCGACAACAACGCGATACGATCTCGTTTCTCAGCGAGCTGCGGAAACTGTTCGGCCGCTTCGTGAAACTCGCACAGGATTTCCAGCAGGTCCAGCGACTCCGGCGACGCGTGCAGCATCGCTTCGTACCGATCAATCAGCGGCTGCAGGCGCTTGAGTTTGCCCAACGCCTTGATCGCCTGCAATCGTTCGCCGCCATCATCTCGATCATCATTCGGTCGATACCCTGAGAACAACGCGCCTCCCGATGCCAATTTCAGCAGTTCCCACGCTGCTTCCCCGGCGAGTTCGTCTTTGCCCTGTGCGGAACACAATTGGAGTTGTCGACCGAGGATAGATTGGCGTGTTTCGGTATCTCGACCAAGCCGCGATTGGATAGCAACGACTTTGTCGTCGAATCCCGCATGTTTAAGATAGGGAATGAGGTTCTTCTGATCATCGATCGACAATGGCAAGCCAAAGAGTCGCTCGGCAGCGAGTCTCGTTCGAGCACTCTGCGAAACGTCAACGACGTGCTTCAAAACCAGAAACTCGCGGGCGATGGATAACTCGACGGATTGAGAACGAATAGCATCCAGAAGTTCAATGGCTTCATCGACAAGTCCAAGACGGATGGCGTTCGTGGCAATAAGGAATTGCAAAGATTCATTCTCCGGACGTAATTCCACTGCGGCAATCAGATGAATCAACGTCCTATCACTGTCACCTCGCAATTCTGCTATCCGTGCCTGAATGAGGGAAAGGCATATGAGTTGATCCGGGGTACTGATTTCGATCTGTTGAGTCAACCACGAATTGAACTCCGTCTCTACGTTAAGGTCAGTCAGAAACTTTATGGTGACGCCAATTAGTCCGGTGCAATGACGTTCCAATTCGTCCAGGGAAGTCAATGTTGGCGAAAACGAAAGGTTTGCCTGGTTTAATGACCACGGTTTCTGGCACTTAAGTTCCAAAGCGAGCAAATCGAACAATCCCTCAGGGCGACGATTTCTGTTACAACAAGACAGAGCACTACCTAACCCTTCGTCCTTAATGAAAGTCGTTAGTACTTCGACGTCGGTTAAACAAGCGACTTCACCGGCGGCAATTCGGTGTACGATTCTGACTGTAAGATCCACGTCATTGACCAAATAGGCCAGACGAATCAAGGCGATTGTTTGCGAAGGAGTTTCAAGTGTTTCGGCAAGCGGCTTCAGGATGCTATGGAGTTGATCGGCGTGTCCATCATTAAATGCCTTATCGCAAAATGGGAGGATTCCAAATCGATCCACCGCAATCCATTCCGGAGTCTCTGCAAGTACCGTTGGCAGTTGCTCCAGCAGTGCGGCTCTCACTGTTTTTCGCCCCAGAGGATTCTTCATCGTCGCAAGGCCTACATGGATCCGAACTCCTGCGGCCAGTCGCAATATCCGGGCATTCTTGTCGAGGCTTTGTGCGAGGACTTGATCTGCTGCAACGAAGGATTTTGTGTTTTCCCTTATCTGTCGCATTAGTAGCGAAGTGATAAGATTTGCAAACGGTCGAACGCCGTAGCGTGACAGTACCTCAGATCGGAAGATGAGTGTCAAATCCTCTGCGGATGGTTCTTCATTAGGTGATCCCACCAGAACATTGGCGCACCAGGAAAAGACCTCACCAAAGTTACGCGGAGAGCCAACGCGCATCGCATCCAGCCAAACCCCCAATTCCGCCGGAGTTTCTTCCCCGGCAATCCACGATGCGCCCGGTAATCCGCCTGCGGCAGGACTTTGAAACCGTGCGTTGCCATCGACTTGCATGGTCACTATGCGACGAGCAATCACCTTGGCATCCGCTGATGTGCTGGCTTGGGCGACCGCGAACGCCAGCTCCCAATTATCTGACCATCCTGGAAACTTTCGGTCCAGAAGTGTGTTTGCAGTCTCGCGTTGGCCGCTTGCCTGTAAGGCGGCGAACGATGGCAGGAATTCTTCAATCGTCGAGGTCTCAAGTGCGAGGTTCACGAGGATTTGGTTTGCTTCATCGACGTTTCCTGATTGATCTAAAAGTTTAACGAGTTGTCGCCTTTCAGCCTCTGACGGTGCCGAACGCACGATGTGCCGTTGGTATTCGATTACGGCCGACTTATTGTGCTCCAGCATTGCCAGACCACTTAGCTCTTTAAGAAGGCTTACATTCGATGGGCTGTCAATCAGCAATGAGTCCAACGACTCCCTTGCCTTGCCAAAATCGCCCGACTCACGATAGGCCGTCGCAATACAACGAGTCATCTCAGTTGGCAGGTTCAATTCGCGACTGCGGAGTTCCAATCGTTCGATGAGTTTTGGAAACTGGTTGCTGCGCAGATACAGATTGCTGAGCGCGACGACGATCTGAGTCTGGCTTTCGAGGTCGGACGCTTTCTCAAAGGCTCGCCAATAGAGTTCGATGGCCTCGGGGGTTTGAAATTCGTCGGCCAGAGTTTTCGCAAGGGCTCGCAGGGACATTTCGTCGCCGGGGTTCACTCGGACGGCTTGACGTAACGATTCGACTGCGATCGTTGGCTGGCCGACTTCGAACGCGAGGTCAGCGTAGAACTGGTAGGCTTCCGGATTGCCCGGCGTGGCCTTGATGGCATCGCGGCCAGAGGCGAGTGCCGCGTCGAATTGACCGAGTCGCACCTGGAATCGTGCCGTCTTGCGGAGATATTCCGAGATGCCTCGTCGATCCAGGGAAGCGAGCTTCTTCATCGCATCGGCCGCGTCGCCGAGTCGCCCGGTGCGTTCATTCAAATCGGCAAGCATGGTCCATCCGAGGATCGAGTCCGGTTCCCGTTCGACAACTTTCATCGCCGATGCCGTGGCTTCGCTGATCTTGTCGTGAGCGTCCTGATAAATGGCGAGCGTTCGCCAGCGTTCAGCCGTCTCGTCGGTGC
Source organism: Planctomycetota bacterium (assembly GCA_031424595.1). Lineage (GTDB taxonomy): Bacteria > Planctomycetota > Planctomycetia > Planctomycetales > Planctomycetaceae > SXXK01. Next base: position 7,073 of record JANPHT010000188.1, on the reverse strand, counting down.
CTGAGGCCAGTTCTTTCGAAAGTTGCTCAATCTGTTGTTCAAGTTGTCCGGACATGAGCAGGCACTTGACTCGCGCGCGAAGAATCTGCTGCCGTTCGTCGGGCGTTTCGGCCGAATGTTCGGCGAGGCTCAGTTGCTCAATCGCTTCTGCGATCAAAGGATCATCGGCGAGCGGAGAGTGTGAACCCTCCGAGTGTGATTCAGCGTTTTGTCCTTCTGCAGGTGCCGGCGGAGTGCGTGTGAGTTCGGAGGGCTGCCGCCCTGCCGCTCGCTGGGTGCAAAGCATTTCGGCGAACTGCACGCGTTCCAGAGGATCGGGGTCAAGGCTGCACGCGTCTCGCATGGATGCGATGCCGAGATCAGTCTGGCCGAAGCGATTGAACACCTCTGCCCGTCGAATCAAATTCGCCTTGTTGCGACGATCGCCGGACGCAATCTCCGTCCACACTGCAACCGCGTCATCAGTTTGTGTCAGCTGATTCAGATACTCGCCCAGATACTCGCGATACTGCGGCTCGTTCGGAGCTTTTTCAATGGCCGATTGATACAACGAAACTGCTCGATCCTGAAGGCGGAAAAGATCCCTTGAACTCTCCGGGATCTCTGCTTTGTCCGGGCTTTGCTGCGACTTCCGAGTTCCAGCCACCTTTTTGGCCGGCCCCGCGAGATCTGCACGCCGCAGTAGCGAAGCAAGCTTCGCCAGCGTCACCGGATCATCGGCTCGATTCTCCAACAGGCGTTCCCAGACGGCAGCCGCTTTCGACTGACGTTCTTCCAGCGGAACTTCCTTCCGGGAAAGATACAACTGACCCCAGTCTTCCAGGTGATCCAGATTACCCGCGTCGAACTTCGACATGGCTTCGTATTGAACCAACGCGTCGGCAATATTGTTGTCCCGCACGAGCTGTTCAATCAGAGATTCTCGCAACGACACGTTGGAGGGTGCCAATGTGATGGCTTTGCGATACCAGTCCGCGGCCTCGGCCGTTTTGTTCTGCAACGACAACGTGCGACCCAGTCGCGCGATCGCATCGACGTCTTCAGGATGAGCCTTCACCCAGGCTTCGTAGTACGCAACCAGTCCGGACAGATCATCACGACCTCGGAAAATGTTTTCGATCCGGCGGCGGATGTCTTTGAACAGCCAGCTATCGAAATCAAGATGACTAAGTTGTGATTCAAGGGACGTGATCGCATCCTGACTTCGGCCGAGCTGAATCATCACATCGCTGGCGGCCAGGTTCGCCGCGACTCGTTGGTCTGAGTTCTTCGATTCTTTCGCCAGAGCCTGATATCGGATCAACGCTTCTTCCCAGCGACCGTCTTCGGCCAGCGTGGCGGCGATCTGTTCTTTGACTCGCAGGTCACCCGGAAACTCAGACTCCAGTCGCTTCCAGGCGTTTAACGCGTCGTCGGTCCGTTGAGCCCTCTGAAGGTTCCGAGCCAGCTCTTTGTAAATCTCCAGCAGATCGATCTTCGCCGGCCGACATGCGATGGCTTTCTCAAGCGACGCGATGGCTTCGTCCGGCTTCTGAGCCATGATAAACGCTTTTGCCAGAGTCCAGTGCGACATCGCATCGCCGGGACGAAACTGCACGGCCTGCTGTAGAGCGATGATGGCAGAAGCGGATTCGGAATGACGTAGTTCAATCAGCCCGAACAACAGACAAGCGGCCCCTGGATCCGTATTGGCTGGTAACTCCAGAGCGATCATTTCGCTCGTGGTTGTTCCTGCATCGGGTGCGAATTTATCCGACAGCCTCGCAATGACTCGCAGCGATTCGCGAAACGCAGCAATGGATCCTCGGTCGATGTGAAATCCGTAGACGCGATCAAAGGCAGTTCCATAGCGAGGATTAGCGAGAAGCACCGTCAGAAATCGCTGGGCACCGTTTCTCGCATCGACTTCGTCAGATTCGTCGGCATCCGTTACGCTGCCAATGAACGCTGCAACAATCATTGCGACCAATACGGCCCATTTTCCACGTACCAGCGATGACCGTGAAGGACTGCAGTCAAATATAGAAATGACGTCGAGGCAATTCAATCGGGATGGAGAGATCATTCGAGGAGAGCGTTCAGTGAGAATGAATAGAGGCAATGGGGATATCGTATTCCGGCGAATGGCGATGCAAAAGGCACAAATCGTGTTTCGTGGCTGTTCTGTGATTGATCACAGGGGGCAAAGTTGCCGTATCGACCAGGATTGCCCTGGTGAATACCTTGATCCATGTTATTCGCATGGCAATGTCCAGGCAAAGAATGATTCCATGGGCTGCCGCAAACTCGCAAGACAAAGCCGCATCACTGGTGGAAATCATCGGTCACAGGCGGCACAATGGGGAGCGGTTCCGTGGATCACGTTTTCATTCAACGATTCAATATGCCCAGCCTGATAGCCAAACTCGCAAAAGCGAAATCGCGACTCTTCGGAACTGCGCCCCAGAATGTCGCGGTGCCGTTTGATGTGCCATGCGATTGTGGGCACCGTGTCACAGGGATTCGCCGCACCAGCTACCAGCTTGCAGAGTGCTCCGCTTGCCAGAGCACGATCTATGTACTGCCAGTGAATGTTTATCCGACCAATAAACGCATTCGCAGTGAAGTTGTCGATGGACCAGTCGCTCAAAGAGTTGGCACTGTTGTCCGCGATCTTGTGCTGGGCGAACAGACCAGCATGGAACGCCGAAATGAAGACTCTCGTGCTTCGGTAACTGCCAAGGGCCATCCTGGATCAAACGAAGCGGCTTCCGACGAGCAAGAAAAATCGACGAAGCGAAGGCGACGTGCTGCTACGGAGTCAGATCAGAAGGGTGGCTCCGCTGAAAACGAAGCCTCACCTGTGACAGCAGAGTCCGTCATTGCTGTGATGCAGCTGCCGCGAGTGAGTCTGGCTGTGCATATGAGGCGATTTTTCTCACCCACTCGATTGCTGGCGATTGCAGGGCTTGGAATTCTTGCCGCGACAGGATGGTGGATGGTTCATCAAGCCCGGATAAACGTGGCTAGAAAAGTTTGGCGTGCGGAGTTGGATAGGGCGGAAACTGCTTTGGAGAAGCGGGACCTCACAACACTGGGAGAAGCTCTGACCCTCGCCGTTAATGCTGGCAGAATACTCGGCCGAGATGATGCGGAATTCCGACTCGCCCACTCACAGCTGCGTCAAACGATCGCTGTACAAAAACTGACTTCGATCGACTTGATAGCCTCAATGTCTGGCGTGCTCCAGCAGAACGGCTCGATCAACGCAGATAAAGCTAAACTGGCGTGCGACGCGATAGAGGGTCAGCAAATGGCTTTTGAAGCCGTGCTGAACACCTCGCCGGAAAAAAATGGACACATCCGACTCGACTTTCCGTTGATTGTTGATGGATGTCCCGTCGAGATCAGTGTGAACTCTGCTGTCCTGGCTCGCCTTGCGTCCGAGGAAGGATCTTATCCCGCTCTGTTCGCGGCAAAGATTATGGAGTGCACTGCACCGTCCAATGGACAGGACAGTTGGCGTTTGTTACTGCAGGGCGATTCTTGCACTCTGATCACAACCAGCTTCCATGCTGAGCAACTTGGTTTTGATGTCAAAGCGTCTGCTATGGTGAAACAGACTGTCGAAAGGCAAGCCGAGTTGATTCGGTCAATTGATCCGTCGCTGCTTGCGGAAACCGATGATGCGAGCAATAAGGAGCAGCGACCATGAGGCATTCATTGTTCGTCGTCGTTCAACGCTTTTTGCTGCTCGTCTTTGCGGTTGCAATCAGTGCCAGTCTTGCGTTGGGTCAAATTTCTACGACAAAAGATATCCTTCAGCAAAAGTCGCAGTGGAAAAAAATTGCAGACGAGGGTCGCAAGCTTACTTTTGAAGCGAGGTTCCACTCTCGCGGTGCGGATACATTTCGAGTCGATAAGCTTGATGTTGATTTTCGCCTTCCTGGAAGTATTCGCCTTCCGGAACGACTGCGCGATGGCCAAAGGCTGGATGTAACGGGCAAGTTTATGTCCAACTCGGGAAGGATCAGCTTCCTCGTCAGCGCTTTGGTTGTTCGAGATACTGATCTGGATCACATGGCGAAGGAAGTGGCTGCGATACCTAAAGACCAGCCACAAAAGCTTCTGGATGTCGCCCGCGAGTTTGCCTCCATTGCAGAGTTTTATGAGAACGAAGATCTGTCGGGAGAAGTCGCAGTACTTCGCACGCAGGCTGTAGAACAGCAACGCCTGCTTACTGCCGGTAGCCTCGAAGCACTTCAAAAGCTGATCGAGACGGCGAAGGCCCTGAACGTCGACTCACGATTACAAGTGGCAATGAGCTACGAACTGCTGGTCGTTAAGGCGACGAAGCCTGATGTTGATCAACAGACGATGATCGTCGAACTAAAATCCCTGGAAGCCTGGGATCGATCAACCCCGGAAATCCCTGAACGTCTCCGCAGCGGTTTCCCTGCGACGGCGATTGCCAGCTATAACAGCGGCACGGATGAAGATCGAAAATGGCTGCATCGTCTCCTCTATTCGTATGTGCGTCGGCGACAGATTGGTCAAATGCTGAAGACTGATGGAAGCAATGGACTGGCTTTGGCCGAACTGATTCGAGTCGAGTTTCCGGAAGAGCCGCGTGATTCGGCAACGTTCGAAGAAAGTGAGATCAAGTACCAGTTGGGACGAGTGCCGGATTTATCGCGGAAGGAGCTGCAACAACTGGTTGAATTGCTGGCTAAAGCCTCGCACACGGAAAAATCTCCAGTCGCTATTAAAGAATGGCTGACGGCTCAGGAACGTCGGTTTGGTACGTCAGAGTTGGCCGGAATGATTCGTGTGGCGGATGAGCATCTTTTCGCTTCTGAGCAATGGAAACTCACTGAGCCTCAGAAAAAGGGCATTGAGTTGCTGAAGAAAGCACTGGGAATGGCGGTCATCGAATCTCCCGCGGACGCATCGCAGATTGCGGACCGACTAAAACGGCTCGGCTGGGAACAAGTCAATGGTCAGTGGATGACGTCGCAGCAAGTCGGGATGTTGCCAAAGGATGATATTCAGGTGGCGATCCGCGAAGGCCGCGTTGTCAAAGGCATGACCGTCAAGCAGGTGACACAGGCGCTTGGCCAGCCCGCAAGGATCTCTCGTATGAGTTCATCCAGATCGATGCGAGAACTCTGGATCTATGATAGCACTGGTTCAGCAGGGCTGGTGGTCCGATTTCGTCGAAGCCTTGTAAGTAAGTCGGAGGAGAATCTTGTCGAAGATGTTTCAAAAATCTCCGCCGCCGGCTTTCGATAGAGACTTGAAGTCCCATGCTGCAGGATTAATGGAATCAATAAGCTCTTGACTTACAGTAGGCCGAATCGCCTCTTTCCCTTGTCTTCCCAACAGGGCCGGAAATCGACGTTCCCATTACTCTGACTGATTGACGCCTTCACTTCGTGAGAATGGACGACACGGCACGGGGTTCAGGCGTAATGTTGCTTCAGTCGAAACTCCGGATGGATCTGTAGCCAGGCCGCAATACGATCCGTGTGAGACAAAGCAACCGGAATAAAGGCCAGAGCCTGCTCGAGCCGATCGTTTGGCTCAGCACAACTAAATCGCAGGAATCCACCTCCAGCTTCTCCGAAGCATTCTCCTCCAAGACAAGCGACGCCAAACTTGTCATCAGCCGCTTCCAGGAAGTACAGAGCCAAGCCATGACTAGTGATTCCAAGGCGATTGCAGACGGGCTTCACACTCGGGAAAACGTAAAACGTGGCTGTTGGATCGAGCGAAGAAAAGCCTTCGATGTTATTCAATCCGTTGGTGAGCAAGATAACTTTTTCACGGAATTTCAACATCGTCTCATCGCGTTCTCGCGAGTCCTGATCGAGGGCCGCTCGGCCCGCGAGTTGTACGATCGGCGGAGTACATGAGAGAGTGGTATTGATCATCTTGCCGACGGCATCAATGATATCTTTCGATGATGCACAAAAGCCCAGTCGCCAGCCACTCATCGAATAAGACTTGCTAAACGTGTAAGCCGCAACGCACTGGTCCAGCATACCGGGCTGCGCAAGCAATGAATGATGCTGCCCTTTCCAGATCATGTGGCAATAAGGCTCGTCACTGAAGACAGCCACATTACGACCGCGAACAAGATCGGCAATGTCACGCAGATCCTGTTCGGTCGTGATTCCCCCTGTTGGATTGTGAGGCGAATTCAAAAAAATCCCTCGCGGCGAAGGATCAGTATTCAGAAAGTCTTCAATATTCGAAACCTGCGGACGGAACTCAGTTTCCTGACGTAGAGGCTTCAGCACGGCTCGCGCACCGCGCCGCTGAATGTTGGGAAGATACGTCGGAAAGTGAGGACTAAAGACGAGACATCCATCACCAGGGTTTAAAAATGCTTCGCAGAAAAACTGTTCGAACACTTTCGCCCCGGGACCAACAGCGATATTTTCGGCCGCGACGGGTATTGAGAATTCCCGTTGCAGGAAACGTGCGGCGGCGTCTCGAAATTCTGGCAGACCAGGCGAAGGGCAATAATGTGACTGATTGTCATGAATCGCCTGCAAGCCGGACTGAATGGCCGACGCCGTACTGTTGAAAGGGCTGTCACCAATCTCGAGCTCGACGACGTCTTTTCCTGCCGCCTTGAGTTTCTTTGCAACGGCCAAAACGGTGAAAGCAGTTTCAACATTCAGAGATTTGGCAAATTCGCTCAGCAGGGCCGTCATGATCGTGTTTCCCGAAATCAGCATCAGAATTGTGGAGAAAGATCCTCAGTTGCATCAGCGAAATCCATCGCTGGTCGAGGAATAGTATCTCATGCGGATTCAATGGGAAACTCTCGGAGGGTAAGACTCGACTCTCAGAGCATCAGACACCTGGAGGGGCATCAACGAGGATCGGCTTGCGACGACCAAGTGGCGTACTCTTCCACTCGCCATATCGTTTTTCGTCGGGAGTGGAGTCTTTATTGCGGGACTTGACTGGCAACTCAGAATCCGTTGAAGATCCTGATTGCGGCGACGACTCAATGTCAGGAATTGCTGGCGTGTTGCCTACGGATTCTGTCGACTGGAGCGGTGTCGCTTCAAGCATCGGCG
>JANPHT010000187.1:0-16882 GCA_031424595.1 Planctomycetota bacterium | reverse complement strand
GAACACGACCGGAAGGAAAAGCCGACAGCGGGGAGCGGAGAGCAGACGAGGAACGATCCTGAGAGGCACGGATTTCCGCATTCCGCTCACCGCTTTCCCCGCCCGGATAATCGCCCATTTCGACAACCCACAACCGGCCTCGTTCGTCCCAATCAAACGCAACAGGATCGCGAATCAGTGGCTCCGACGCCGCCAGCACAATGCGAAGATCGGGCTTCGTCGTCATGCACTTCAGAGATTCCTCCGGCGACTTGGGAGCGGGAAAATCCTGCTGAAGGTTTTCTGAATAGAACTCATGTGGCATGATCTTCTGCACGGCATCGCAAAGAACATCCTCAGCTTCCGGAGCCAATCGAGTCGGTCGACGATAATACAGCATCGACGAATCGCACTCGTATCCGCCTTCGCGAAGCACTCGAGCCGATGCGATGTAACATGGCACGTCGTTGCTGTACGCATTGATCCAAAGGCGATTGCTGTCGAACATGTCGTTCATCCGAATCGAATAGTCCACCACGACTTCGCCGCCGAGGAAGACCATCGCCAGATCGTCGCCGAAGCACCATGTTTGAACCGGATAATCGGGAATGGTCGTTGGAATCTCGTCGCCCTCGTCAAGCCTCTGCAAAAAGTATTTTCCTCGCGACCCTTCCACTCCCGGCCGTTTCGCAAGCTCCTCCCATTCCGCCCGAGTCGGCAGCGGCCCGAGCGGCAGATCGATGCGAGCCAAATTGCAGAGGATGGCAGGGTTGATCGGATGCATCGCGCCGCCGGCGCTCGCCGCGGGCAGCGATTCCTGCGACTCGTTGGGCGCGTCACCCGCAGCGAGCGGCGTCGGCTCAGAACGCACCACGCGCGTCACTTCATCTGCCATCGTTCTCCCATGAATCCTGGCCTGCTCATGAGATCCGCGGGGAGAGGGATTCGCATCGGCTCCACATCCAATGGCGATCAGAGCCACCGCACCAGGATGATCGACTTCCAGCATATCCGCCGCAAAGCCCGCCCAGTCTCCGCTGATCTGATTGAACTCACCGGTCTCCGTCGTGCAATGACAGGCATAATTCGCGAGCATTGCGATCAGTTTTCCATCGACATCATGAGCTGCCAGAACTGGCACTCGTTTGTCGGTCGGCCCATCAGGCACTTCACCAAATCCCGACCATTTGCCATTCGTGAGGGCTCGACGATTCATTGCGAATCCGGTTTCACCGAATCCATAGGACAGATGACCGGGACGTTGGCTGGCGACGGCATTTTCTACGACTTCCACCAGTTTGTCAGTCAGCTCTTTTTCATATTGAGCCAGGTGCGCAGCATGATCATCGGGAATCTCCGCAAAGATATTCGGCGCGAATCCTCGCAGCCACGGAGCGGAATGAGAATGCGTTGAAGAGATTGCAAATCGCTCTCTCGGAGTATTGTATTTTGCCGCGACGCGTTCGAAGACCGCCTCCGTCATTTCGAAAGGAACGCCGCAATTGTCGACCGTGATCAGGATGGCGGACGTCTGGATGTCAGCTCCGCCACTCGCCGACTGTCCAATCACCAGGGCTCGGGCATGAATCTTGACGGCAACGCCTTCGGATTCCTTGAGGCGGTTGCCATAACCGGTCAGTCGGACTGGATAGTCGGGCGTAATGTCAACGACCGCCGCACCGATCGGGACGGCGGGATAGGGGTTTGCGTTTTTGCGTCGCTTCTCTACGGCGTCGGTTGGTGTGGTCGTCGCGGTGTCCAGGCTCACTCCCGGCGCGAGTTCGTGTCGCAGCTTCGCAGTCGAATTGCCGCTCGGCTTTGCGGCAGCAAGGATCTCGTTGAACGAAACTCGATACATTAAATCCGGCAGCTTCGCAGTGTCTTCGTTGATCCAGCAGAAGTGCCGATCATGAATGAAGTAACCATTGTGAGATCCGTCATCGCGAAAGATCGGCCACGACTTTGTGACTTCTTTGGTTGCCAGAGCCTGAATCGTTGCTTGCGGTATTTCTTGATATGTCGAATCGACATTTCTCAAAAAGCCTGGGGCTCGTTCTTCGGTGGAGCGGAGTGGTGTGTCGTGTGACATCGCATGATTCAACCTCTCCGCCACCTCGGCGAAGTTCAAAAACTTCACCTTTTTCCCATGTTTCGCCACGGCATGGTCGATCATCTCGACGACCTGTTCCGGCTTGATCCAGCCGTGGGGATGAAAGACCAGGCTGAAGCATCCTTGTTGATGCACGGTCAGATCGATGGCCGCCTTCCAGTCGTCCACAGTGACGGGGTTGTTGATGCCGTGAAGATGCTGAGCAGACCAGTCACTGGGCGCGATGCACGGAATTTCCCAGCAGCTGTTGTTGATAACGTACGGATAAGGATAGTTTTTGATGTAGTTCACGAAGTTGTCGTGCTCATGGCCGCCGTACTTGTTGTGCTTCGGCAGGTATTTCCAGAATCGTTCTTTGCCGTCGGCATCCAGAACCAGTTCCTTCGGCAGCGAATCATCTTCCGACGTAAAGAAGGTGAATACCGACGAATCGATCTGCAGAAAGTTTCCGTCTTTCGTCGTGCGGTCAAAGATCTCGGCAAAGAAGCGAGGACTCACGGTGTTTAATGAATCACAACACGGTGTGCGAAACGCCACGGGCTTGTTACCGGAAATTGTCCCCATCAGGTCAACGCAGCGGTCGTAGGTGGACTTAGCCTTTGCGAAGTCTCCGCCCTGAAGAATCGGGCAAGGATGATCGATCGTATGGCATTCAAGGCTCAGGCCTTCGCCGAGCCAACTCCGCAACTGCGGATCATCCGCTTTCACTTCGTTGGTCATGATGCTGACAGGAGCACGGCCGTCGATCTGTTTGAGTCGATTCAGGATGGGCCGCAGGTACTGTTCGTATTTCGCAGGATCGCGCATATCGTCGATGCCCAGCACGATCACCGCTTTGACACCTTCGTCTCCAACCCACTGCGGAGTGATCAGCTTCGGAAAGTCCTTGTGCGGATACCACGGATTGCATGCGTCGAGGTACGCAAGGCGGTTGGCATCGGTCCGCTCATCGGCCAGTGCCCTTATCGACGTGAGTGCCAGCAAAAAAACTAAGGCCGCAAAGCGCAGCATCGGGAAGGTCTCCGAAGTCGCCACAAGGCAGGAGGGAAAATTCGAGAAGACAACATCGTGAATCTCATGACGAACAATCAGATTCTATCGAATCGGAGGCAAGACGGGCTTTGCAGAACGGTGTGAGCACGCTGGCGGTAAAGCTTGAGGATTGGCCATATTCGCCGGAGCGGACCATAACATTTCCCAGTCGTTCCACAGTGTGCGACTCTCGGAAAAAACAACCGCGTCCCGCTCGGCACTACCAATTCCGGCCGCAGAGGCTTCTGCGGCCGGCACCGGGCGAATAGGCCCCTTACGATTCAGATCCACCAACACTTCACGATTGAACTGACCGTTTGGCCAAATTGCGAAACCGTCGGCGTTGATGTCGTACGGGTGTTGGTGAATGAAGGTTTCTTCCACTTGTTCTCGCACCAGATCGATTCCGGCTTTGCGATAAAACCCCTCGACAGCATTCTGGAACGATCGAATCTGATCGGCAGAAGCGAATCGCAACCAGCCCGTTTCGGCGATCGAAGCCACTACCCAGCCACTTTGTTCCTGAAACAGCAAGCCGACAGGCGTCGCGCCTAAATTTGAACACTGGAGCTCAACGCAAAAGCTGTTCGACGCGGCATGGATATGGCCACAAGTTAAGCCCGTTCCTTTCCAGACAGAACAGAGTTCCAATAGCCGAATCAGATCTCGTTCAACAAAGCTTCGGATTGCTGTTTCGACGTGCTCAAGTTGCTCGCGTCCTGCACGGCGAGAACTGAATCGCTTAAATGACGCGTCCTGATGCTCCAGACGTCGCAGTCTTCGAAACATCTTTGGCAAAGTTCCTGAATGAAATCCGGGACGCAGCAGTCTGGCCACAGTCTCACCATGACTGCCGACTGGCACCGGAGTCAATTGCGGCTGTCGATTGGCCTGGTACAACCGCCAGTTTTCCTTGAGCTCCCAGACAACAAATCCAAAAATTCCCGGAAGGAAAAAGATGTTGAAACCCGTGACGACCCCGGCCAGCCATTTCCCCATATAAGGTTCGAACAGCTTGAACATCCAGACGCTGATCTGTTCAATAAACGGAAAGAAAATCTTGTGAGCCACTGTCACTACAGGAAAATGTTTTACTGGATGCAGGGTCGGTTCGATCAGCAGGTTGATGTAAATGCGGATTAGAAACGACAGGAACGACCAGATCACACCCAGGACAGCTTTGGTGACAATCGAAAGCCAACTCTCATCGCTGTGGAAACGCAACCATTCATCGACGGCATAAAGGATTCGCTCGACAAAATTCAGGACCACTCGAAACAGGTCGATGATCCAGTCGATCACCGCCATCACGACCCGAGCGCGTAACTTGTACCACGCATTGCCGACCCACTCGGCGGTTAACTCCTGAGCATCCTGACCAAGCCGTGAATTCAACGCCAGGCTGAACAGGACCGCGCATGTTCCCACCCACCACCAACTTATTGATCTTCCAGCCAACAGCCAGGGAAGGAACTTCGCACCGATGATTGACACAATACTGGGTGTCAGAACGTATCGACGAAACTTAACGACAGCCCGATCTCTCCAGATCTTCTGAATGAAGGGAAGTCGAAGCAGTTTCAAGGGAAGATCGATGGCCACTGCTTTCAACAGTCGCCAGCCAAGTCTGACCAATTGAAAGAAGTGCCGGCGGAATTCGCTGACATGGATCAGAACCATCAACAGAAGTCCGATGATCAGCACCCAGGAAATCGTCTCGACCTGCCTGCTGACGATCTGATCCATCGCGTCGTCGCTATTTGATGTCATCTGAACAACTTCGCGTGTTCCGGCCGTGGGCACATTGTCATCAATCGTACCGGTGGCAGAAGATAACGAAGCAGTTGATGCGGAGTTCGTCACCAGGGTGGACGACTCTGCCAGCGGAGTCGCCGAACTCTCTGCAGGCTGGGCGGAGTCATTGCTCAACCGGCTCACCACATCCTGCGGAATCTCAGCGTAGCCGACCCCCTTTGCTGCTCTGTCAACCAAACTGCCTGCTGGCGCGAATTCCGGAGTATTCGCGATGGTGTTTTGACTTCCGGAGCCGCTCGTGGCCGGGGCTCTGCGAAAGATATGAATCACATGCCTCACACCCTCCACAATGACCAGCGCGCCGCCAAACGGGATGGCCAGAAATAACGTGGTAAAGCGACCGACGGGTGTACCAAAAAACATGGAACTCGTGATCTGCAGTGACCGAAGATAGAACTCACCGCGACGGTAAACTCCGTCCATGGCGACGTCCAGCCGGTCATCGGCTCGGAGCAAATGGTCGCCGCGCCAAAGTTCATGCAGTTGCTTCAGATCGGGCAACTTCAGGTCATTCTTGCTGATGGCATCGCGCAAATATCCCATCGTGAGATATCCGCGATCGGCAATACAGTCGAGCGAATCTTCAGTCAGCTTGTCAAACGCAACCTGCTCGGGAATGCTGGTCGGTTCGAGGTGAACATCATGCAATGTCTGCTGCAGGACAGGGCGCATTCGTTGCCGCATCTGTTCTTTCGCCAGTGAGGCTGCTCGCTGCAGCAGTCCGGTCAGGCGATCCCGCTCGACGCCGCTGAGTCGCACATAGACAAGCTTCGCGGTGGAACTGGCCAGATGTTTGGCCATCATCACTTCACGCAGACTGTTGAGCGGTCGCCGCAAAGGTCGTCGGCCGCGACTGACCACCCACTTCACGAGGTCAACCTTGTACGTCACTCGCTCATGATCAAGACAGACCTTCTGCAGATCGTACAGCAGTCGCTTCTCTGAATTCCAGAAGCCATGCACCGAGTTTGTAGCCAGTTCCCACAATGAGGCCTGCCAGGCTTCCGTATCTTCATCCGGAAATTCGATGGCCCGCCGCAGCCGTTCCACCAGATAGCGTACATCGGCTCTGGCTTTTTCCTGAGCCGCTGAACGCTTCTCTTCCGAGGTTGCGCGCTGCATGGCACGAATTGCGCTGACTATGGCGGCGACGGTATTTCCACGCTCATTGGTTCGATCGCGGCGACGCAGCTGTTTGACGTAGGCACGGTCAGACGGAATGATGCCGATTCCCATTGACCAGTCGCGTCGCGTATTGACGAGCCGCATTTCGTCGCGGACAGCATGCGGCGTAAGGTCCGGTTTTGTGGCGCCGTAAAGTTGAGTTCGATTCAGGATTTCTTCGGCCGATACATCACGCACCAGGACTTCGTCAATTTCAGTTCGACCCGCGATGGAAGGGAACCAGACGGCCAGCAAATCGGGTGCAAAATACTTCATCTCTAAATAGGAAGCGACCAGCTCTCGCCAGGCTTCTATCCGTGATTCAGGATCGACCAGACGGATCTCACTGCGAAGTACGAAGTGAGCCTCGTCGAATTCGACCTGGCCAATTCCGGCGATGCGTTCCTGTACATTTGCGCGGTCCAGCGATGTGCTCAGTCGCTGAACCAGTTCCCGATCAATTTGAGCATGAAACAGTCGACGCCAGACCTGCAGCAGCAGTTCCTGCATCGGCCAGTGTTGCATTTCATCTTCGTCCGGCTGACAAATCAGCAGGCACACGGCGGGCAAATCTGAGAACGTCTCTAGTCCCAGTTCGTCCGGATGGACAAGGCTTTCTACGTCCTCGAGCGGAACGATCTGACTTTCCACGTGAGGAATCGAAGCCGATAGCTGAGCGAACCCAAATCGCTCGCGAATGACTCGACGGATGACGCGCGGCTCAACCAGAAACGCCGCATGATCCGCGCGCGTGAGTGCTCGGCGAAGTTCTTCGATTCGGGATGATCCAGCAACTTTGGACAAAGAAGTCTACCGTTCTCGTGGTGAGGCCCTGCGAAACATGCGTTACGTGATGCCTGCAGTGTTGAAGTCGCAGTACTCTACCTGGATGAGGAAGGCGACAAAAGTGAACGCCCAAAGCGGCGATGCTGTCATATTCCAGGTTCAGAGGGAGTGGTGCTGCGTGTGAAATCCAATACCACGCTGACGACAGACACGTGAACCGGACCTACTTTCGTCTGCGAATCCAGCGAATTGGCAGTGTGACGGCAAGGACGTTGGCAACAATGATGCCGGCCACACCAAATCCACGGAGCAGCGAAGATCCCTCGATGCCCCGTTCAGCAAGAATCAGAACGGACGATCCCACCAGCAGCCCCGCAATGACAAGTCCAAGAGCAATCGTCCCGCTGGCGTGCTCCAATGTATCGTCGTTCAATCGATCGATACCATGGTGTCGCAGGTTGACACTGAATTCACGCCGTCGCAGCTGATCGAGCACATCCCGCATCTCGTCCGGCAAATCCTCCAGAAGTGAAAGATATCGCTGAGCTGTCGTAAAAATCCTGTCCTGTGCCGCCTTGAATCCGTAACGATCGCGAACCAACTTCTCCAACTGCGGTCGCCCGTGAGAAATCAAATCGAACAACGGATCGATTTCGCGAGCCGCCCCCTGAATGGTCGAAAGGGCCTTAATCAAAAAGACCAGGTCCGCCGGACACTGAATTCGGTAGCGTCGAAGAAGTGCGAACAATTCTTCAAGCAACCCTGCCATGTCGAGTGACTCAATGGTACCTCGTTCAAAGCGAGCCATAAAGCTCCAGGCATCCCGGCGGAAGCCACGGTCAAACTTGAGCGCTGATTCAGCACTGCACAATGCCATCGTGGCCTCAACCATGCTGTCCAGATCCGAATTGATCACCGACATGATCAACGTAGCCAGATCCTGCATGGTCTGGCGATCAATGCGGCCCGTCATGCCACAGTCAATGAAACAGATACTGCCATCCGGCATCGCAAAGATATTGCCAGGATGCGGATCGGCATGGAAGAAACCAAATTCCAGGCACTGACGAAAGACTGCTTCGGCACCCTTAGAAACAATCTGACGCCGTTGCTCAGCCGGCATGGTCGAAAAATCCGTCTCCGAAAGCAACGTTCCCTGAACGTGCTCAAGCGTCAGCACTCGACGGGTTGTCGATGGCCAATAGACAACAGGAAAATGGATCTTGGGGTCGTCCTCGAAGTTTTTGCGAAATCGGTCGGTCGATCGTCCTTCGTGAAGCAGATCTACTTCGCGAGACAGCTCCTGTTGAAACTCGCGAACCGTTTCCGTGGGACTGTAGCCAAGTTCACGGAATCGATTCTCCGTAAGCCTTGCCAGCTCCATCAGGATGTCCATGTCCGATTCGATGGTCTCTTCAATTCCTGGCCGCACGATCTTCAGCACTACGTTCGTGCCATCAAGGAGCACCGCCGAATGAACCTGCGCGATCGAGGCCGCTGCCAGTGGAATCTCTTCAATGGACCGAAAAATCTTCCACAATCGTTCGCCGAACTCTTCTTCCAGTCTTTTTTTAATCTCCGGATACGGCACGCGCGGACAATTTGACCGCAAGCGACGCAACTCATCAGCCAGTTCCGGAGGGACCAGGTCCGGCCGGGTGCTCAGCACCTGCCCCAGTTTGATGAATGTACCGCCAAGTTCTTCCAGTGCTTCGCGAACTCGAACTTCAACGGGTTTCGACGGAGTCGCATCAGCCCTTGATCGCAGCAGAATTTCCTGCCCTCGTTCAATAATGCGTTCGATGCCGGTGTCGGACAGAATCTGACGAAAGCCATGCTTTGCCAGAACGGCAATGACTTCCGCCGCGCGGCGCGTGTTCCGAATACCGCGTCGAATTCCAATCGGATCACTCACGATGCCGCATCCCCGGAATCGGGCTTCTGAATGGCTGCCGGGGAGGTCGGATTCGCTGCGGCTGCTCGATCAGGATCCAGCATGTCGGCGGCACGAGACAGCAAGCAACTCATGGCTCCCAGCAATGCTCCCGCAGTGAGCTGACTACCGCGGACCGCAGTTTCAGCAGCCTCAGTCGCGGTTTGTACCGGATGTTTGGCGACCGCCTCGATTGATGACTTGACGGCAGGAGTGACGGCGGCTGCTGCTCGTTCGGCATGAGACTTCAGTTCACGAACAGCCGTACCCGTTTCTTCAGTCACACGGTTGGCAAAATATCTGACCGTGTCCATCAGGATTTCACTGATTCCGTTCAGATCTTTTTTTGCCCGATCCAGGTCCTGAGTGGCAAATCGCTGTCCTCGCGAGGCCGCTTCCTGGACCGCATATTGAGTCGACTGAGCCACGGAGCCCAACCCGGTAGTCACGCCATCGATCACTCCACGCAATACGCTGTCGGCATTCTCCGGAGCCGATCGTTTTACGATGTCGGAAGCGGTATGCACAATCCCACTCACAGCGGCTCGAGCCGAGGCAATCGTTCCCTCCTGACCGCGAAACAGGTTTTCCACGATTTTTTTGACCCTCTCGCCGACGTCTCGACCTGACTCAACAGCCTGGCGAACCGCTTCAGAAACGGGCTGTCCTTCATGAACTTCGCTGGATTCTGGTGCTGGTTGGGCGGAATCGGACATCGTTGAGCACTTTCTTTCTTGAGTTCACTGGCGCCAAATGACGCCAGCGGAAGGTCACATTCCCCATTGTACATCTGTCGCTGCCAGGAGGCAATTCGCAGAGCGGAAAGCGTCCATGGTGCACCTTCCCGACGAAGTGTGCAGGTCGCGCTCGCACGACGAGTCCCGCTGGCAGCGCCAGTGCTTTTTCCGGCAAGCACTGGCACCCAACCAGAAGTTCACATTTCCATCATTCCATGGTTGAAAATGCTCTAATGTTTTGGTTCCGACACAGGCAGTCGATCAGGCGTCGCTGCTGGCCAATCGTCAGCCGGTCCAGCATCGGTTCGAGGCGATGGTTCAGCCTGAGCCAGGCCGGGAAGCCCAAGCTCCGGTCGAAGGTCGTCATCCAGAATCATGATTTTTTGCCAGATTTTGCGGCTGATTCCGTTGGTCAGAGTCTCAATGTCGTTGACTGACTGCAGGACAACACTGTCCGTTGTGCTCTGCGCGTACAATGCCGCTAACTTGCCCACGAGCGACAACATTTCACTACAGTAATCGAGATACCGAGTCAGTTGGTACGGAGTGAGTGAACGTTGAGGAGACGATGGTGTCCGTTGGCCAACGCCAGCAATCACGTGACTCGGGTCCTTGGTCAACTGATGCATGTCGATCACATGGGAGATGGCTCGCAATTCATTCACCGCTTTCAGGACCCGGGCGCGTTTCAGGCGGGATTCCAGCGTAAACAGGAACAGCAAAGCAGCACCGATCAACACCACCGAGTTGGTTGCCGCATCAAGTTCTTCAATACTGAACCCGCCGGTATGGACCTTGACATTCCGAATCACATGCCAGCCCAAAAAAACCGCCGCTCCGACAACGCAGAGTACTGCGAGTCGAATTCCTGCATGACGACGAGAGAGCCATTGAATTCGTCCGGTCGTTTCTTCTGCGATTGCCAACAGTTCGAGGCAGACCATATTCAGACTGGCACCCGGAAAACGTTCATCGATTCGTTGAGAGAGTGTTCGAAGTGTGGCAATCGTTTTCTGGGGATCAAGCGTCCGATACATGAAGACTGTTCCTCTGAATTCGTTACTGACTGGAAATGCACCTTTGACAGAACGCGGTGCAAGGAAACCGCTCCTGCATTTCCATTGTGTGAATTTAATACACGATCAGGCAAAATGCCGCATGACGAGTTTGCGTCAAAGTTTCACCAGTATGGGTATGGAATACGAGAGAGCCGACACGGCAGATCAAAAAAATCTGTTGAGATCACGGTGCATTTTCACTGTGTCGTGGTCCGCACGGTCGTCGCGAAGTTCCAATGCATGTATTACAACAACATGGCACAGGTGTTGCATCACTTAAAGCGGTTGATGGGCGAGTCATGGCCCGCCTCGCTTTAATCAACATGTGAGCGGCTTGGGTGACCAAGCCGCTCTTTGCAGTTCAAGACAGCGGCTATTCCAACTGCATCATCCAGGCGATTAAGTCGGCCATGGCCTGAGTATCGAGGTTCTTTTCCAGACCTTCAGGCATCAGCGATCGTCCCGTGTCACGCAAAGCCTCCAGGTCGGCCCTCAGAAGACTCGTTTCTTTCGCTTCCGCTCTGCGAAGTGTCAAACTGCTGGCCGATTCTGCAACAAGAACTCCATTGTGAGTCGTGCCTTCCACAGTAACAGCGACGTAATCTCGCCAAGCCGGATTCACCTCGCGATTTGGATCGAGCATGTTGGTGAGAATAGCTTCCGGGCCTCGATTTTTCATGGCGGCCAGATTTGGGCCGACTTGGTTTCCCACGGTTCCAATCTGGTGACACGTGGAGCAGTTTTGTTTGAACAACGCGGCTCCGCGATCACGATCTCCCTTTAAGGTCAAGGCAACCTGATAAGTTCGAATCACTTCATCGCGAGAAGAACCAGACATTGCTTCCAGCAATTTGATCGCCCTCGAACGCACTGCCTCGTCTGGCAGGTCAGTCAGTCGCTGAACATCCGACTGCGTCAACGTCGTTTTCGGCAACGCGCCGTCGGCAATAGCATTCAGCAGCAGTACACTCCAGGAAGTGCGACTCATCAATCCGTCGCGAACTCGTTCTGCCAGCTTCGGAGACAACCCCGGCCACCGCTGCAGCAATTCTTTAGCGATGGAATCATCTCCAAAACGAATTAACGTTGACAAGGCCGCGTTCTGCACCGATGGAGGCTGGCTGCTGGCTAGTGAATTTAAGAGCAATTCACCATCGGTCGCATACGACGACAAACTGAGTGCGCTGAGTGCCGACGACCGCTGACTTTCATCCAGATCGACATCCGCCGCTTTACTTCGTGCGCTGGCCAGCAAACTTGTCGTGAGAGTTTTGAAGGCTGCACTGTCCTGCGCGGCCTTATTTGCCGCATAGACAGCCTGAAGAATCCTGACCTGCAGCGCAGGGTCGTTTGACCGCATGGCGACAACAGTCGCAACATTGTTCCATCCCTCCTCCGTGCTCGTCCGACGAGCGACCAAATCGGCAAGTTCGGGTAAGGCGACAGCGGCGGCAGCGGAGCTTACACCTGCATCGGCAGCGAGAGCTTGCAAAGCCGCGCCGGCTTCTGTCCCCAGTGAGGAAAAGCTGGCCGTCCGAATCCAACGGTCCTGGCCGGATCCAGCCAGAATCTTCTGCAAAGCGCGAAGCCGTTCGGGAGACTCAGGGAACTCGCCGAGAGAAAATGCTAACTGCATGCGGACTCGGGCATCGTTATCGTCTGTCATTGTGATGAGTTTGGCGAACAGCTCCGACGAATTCGTTAATTGTTCGGCGGCTAAAACAGCTCGTTCCCGCACGCCTGGCTCCGTGTCCTCCAGCGCGACGATTAAATCAGCCGGTTGAAGAGAATTCAAACCCTGCAAGGTTCCGATGGCGTGGAAATGAGCCAGCGACGATTTCGATTCTCGCAGCAGTTTTTGAAGGATTGCGACGGCCGAGAGATCTTGTCTCTCATAGAGCAACCGTGAGGCTGTTTCACGATGCCAGGAATTCGGGTGCTCCAGCAAGGCCACCAGTCCCTCCGTCGATGCCTTGTTTAATGGAGGTACCATGCGAGGCTTCCAGCCCTTGGGCACGATGCGATAAAGTCGGCCGCGATCACGTCCGCTGGTCAAGTCGAGATGCTTCTTAATCTCCGGCGGAAGACTGGCAGGATGCTCGATGGTTTCGCGATACATGTCCAGAACCTGCAGGCAACCATCAGGCGCATTTGTGTATTGAACGGGTCGAAACCAGACATCGCTGGAAGCCACCAATTCACGTCCTGGGTCGATACGCTCGGCCTTCCAGACGACTCCTTCGGCTGTCAGTCGCTTCCGATGAATGATGTTGCTGCCCACGTCTCCGATGATGGCCTGTCCTTTGGTGTCTGCGGGCCACGCGTCGCCTCGATAAATCGTAATCCCAGTCGCCCCAGTGAAGTATCCGGCAGGTCGTCCGCCGCCTTCGACAATTCCCTTTGACAATCCCGAGGCACGCAAGCGAGTTCTCACGACCCGCCACGGCTCAACCTGACTAATGCGAAACACCGGTGCCTGGCCGCCATCTACGGCGATACTCACGCGGGCCGGCGCGGCGGAGGGAAGTGGCGATCGAGACAAATATTCATCGCGGTAGACGATCGCCTGAGCGTGATCACTATTCGCGCTGACGAAGCGATGGCCCCAATCGTCGAACGACATTCCATGCTGTCCGCCACCCGTTTCGGCTCGCAGTTCCAACGTTGTGGGATCAAAAGAAAAATCGCGGCCGCGGCATTCCAGCGGCTTTCGATCCGGATGCTTTGGACTGGTAATGGATCCCCCGACAGTGCTGGCGGAACCATAAATGCGATTGTCCGGGCCCCAGTGAAAACTATTAATCAGCCCCTGAACATTCTGGCGACCAAAGCCGGTAAAAACCACTTCGCGGAGATCGGCCTGCATGTCTCCGTCCGTATCCTGCAGAAAATACAGATCCGGAGCCGCACCGACAAACACGCCGTTGTTTGCACAGATAATGGCGGTCGGCCAGCTCAAGCCTTCGGCGAACAGATAACTTTTGTCGAGTATTCCATCCCTGTCCGTATCAATCAGAGTTCGGATGACTCCCAGATGTTCCTTATCCTGCTCGGAATAGTCACGCATTTCAGCGACGAACAGACGACCATCGGCATCAAATGACATCGCCACGGGGTCAGTGACGAGTGGCTCAGCAGCAATCTGCTGCATCTCGAATCCCTCGATCACTTCAAACGTAGCAAGCGCGTCGGCAGGTTCGTGCGGTCCGATGCGAGGCAACTCTGCGGCATAGTCGGGCTCAAAGGAGTCCGGAGAATGTTTAAGAACGCGATCCATGACGCCGTAGGACTGCAATCGCATGTCGGTTGGGAAATTGTGGTCACAATCGGGAGTCAACAGGATCAACTCGCTCCGTGCTTTCAAAAGTGCAAAGATCGACCCAGCCACGGGGATGGCTTTCTTCACTCCCTTGATGTCAAAGTTGGCATCATCGACGGGAGAAATTGAGACAAATGTTCGAGGGGCCAGAGCGGCTACCAATTCGTAAAAGTCGAACGGCACTTTGTCGGGATTCAGCTCGTACTTGTCTTTCAATAAGGGCATGTAGCGATCACTCGTCCAGCCGGCAATTTTTCCACCGTAGTAATCGTGAAATGGACACCAGCCACAACTGGAAACAACAACCTTCACTCGTTCATCAAAGACCCCAAGGAAAATCGCATTGTGGCCGCCTAAAGAATGGCCGATGGTGCCAATTCTCTGCGGATCAACGAACTTCAGGGCAGACAGGAAATCCACGCATCGCATGTGGTTGACGATGCCTTTCATGGTCCCTGAGACATACTTGTCGTTGGCGAAGTCGTATTTGTCGTAGTCACCAAAGGATGGATAATCGGGAGCGATGACCACATAACCCCGCAGGGCAAGTTCCAATCCATATTGCCGCCCCGCCCTTCCTTCGCCAGCGACGATGCGTTTGCCGGTCGGTCCCGTGGGATGAAGGGCCAGGACAGCCGCATTTCCTGCCGTTCCTTCGGACTCAAGAAGTTTTGAAGGATCAATCAAATCCGCAAGACTCTTCGGGAGATAAAGATCCAGCGGCAGTCGATCGGACTCATCGACTGCGATGGTCAGAGTCAGTCTGCGAACGCCATTCGTGCGGATGTCTGCGGTGATTTTGACATCGAAAGCAGCAGGATTGTCGCGCGAAGGCAGCGGTCCGGTTGCTTCCTGCATTCCCTCAAGAATTTGCTGTCGTCGAATCGCCCAGTCGGCAGTCGATTTGATCGGCTTCAGGGAGCCATCGGCATCCTGATACACGCTGAGGTCCGAGTGTTTTAGCGTTGGCATCTCGAGGGGCAAGACTGACCGTGCATCCTGCGCCACGCAAAACGTTCCAGTGAATAAGGCGTATAAAGCCCAGATGCGAAACATGTTCACACGAACCATTTGGAACGCTCCAGCGGAAGGATGTTGAGGCGGGGAAAAACGTTTTAACGACTCGGATACGAACTGAGAACTGAACAGAGAATAATAAAGCAAATCGAACCTTCGTTGTGTTCATGCGTCTCCAGGGTGCGTGAATCAGAATTCGCATCGCCCTAATTGACCCACTGGATCCATAAAGCCCGGCGCGAGCCACGGTGGATTGTCCGGAGAATGATCTGGTAGCCAGTGTGGCAGCAATGTCGATCTGCCGTTATTCTTCCGCTTCAAACATTTGCAGGCAGGCGGCACGTGGACCGAAATCCACTTGCGGTGTTGCTGCTCTATTGGAAAAAGGCTGACGTAATGGGCTGGGAAGCGTGGTTGACTATTGCCACCACGGTGATGGTGCTGATTCTGCTGATGCTGGAAAAGCCGGCTGATCTGGTGTTCATGGGAGCCATTGTTCTGCTTTCTCTGTTTGGCGTACTCAAGCCAGAAGAGGCATTCAGCGGTTTTATCAGCAACTCGCTGCTGATGGTTGCGGCGTTGTTTGTTGTGACCGCGGGGCTAAAAGAAACCGGTGTCGTCGACTTTGTTGGCGCGAGTGTACTGGGGCCGGCGAAGACAGAACTGGGCGGATTATTGTTGCTTGCGGCATTCACAATCGTCACGTCCGCGTTTTTGAACAATACACCGATCGTGGCGATGCTGATTCCTGTTGTGATTTCGTGGTGCCGGAAACATCACGTCGCGCCGTCAAAGCTGTTGATACCACTTTCATTCATGACGATTCTGGGTGGCTGCTGCTCACGAATCGGGACCAGCACCAATCTGGTTGTTGACGGTTTAATGAAACAGAACAACCTAGCAGAGATGACGTTCTTCGAAATCGGCTATGCGGGATTCCCCTGTGCGATCATCGGTGGCATTTATATGCTGACGATTGGACGCAAACTGCTTCCCGAACGTAAGGAATTCATGGAGCAACTGGGAGATTCACGCCGCGAGTATCTTGTCGAGATGGTGGTCACTCCTGCCTGTCGCTTGATCGGACAGAGTATCGAAGGCGCAGGACTGCGAAGACTTCCCGGATTGTTTCTGATCGAGATTGATCGCCGCGGTTCTGTGATCGCGCCAGTAAGCCCGGACACGGTCCTTGAATCAAACGACAGGCTTGTCTTCACGGGCGTGGTTGGCACGATTGTTGACCTTAAAAAAATCCCCGGACTTGAAGCGGCGACTGAGACCACAGACTCATCGGCTGAGGAACAGCGGCGACGCAGACTTTGCGAGGCTGTCGTCAGTCGTTCTTCTCCGTTGATTGGTCAAACCGTACGAGAGGCTCAGTTTCGATCGCATTACAACGCCGCGATTGTGGCCATTCATCGTAACGGAGCGCGTCTGACAACAAAAATTGGCGATGTCAAACTTGAGTCTGGTGACACTTTGCTGATGCAAACCGGGCCAAACTTTGTGCAGGCGCATCGCAACAACCCGGACTTTTACCTTGTCAGCGACGTCGAAGGTTCACAACCTCTGCGGCATGAACGCTGGTGGGTCGCTCTGGTGATTTTCGCAGGACTTCTGGTCACAATGTTTTTTGGCAAGAGCGACACTGCCATGCTGGGCGCGTTCCTGGCGGGTGGGCTGATGGTGCTGACTCGATGCATGTCTGCTTCCGATGCTCGACAGACTGTCGAATGGCCTATACTAATCGCCATCGGAGCTTCGTTTGGACTCGGGACTGCCCTGGACAAATCCGGAGCCGCTCTGTTCCTTTCGGGAAAACTGGTGGCGTTGACACAGCCGTTCGGGCCTTACGCCACACTGGCGGCAATCTACTTTGTGACCATGATTCTTAATGAACTGATTACCAACAACGGCGCGGCGGTTCTGGCG
>JANPHT010000186.1:0-10763 GCA_031424595.1 Planctomycetota bacterium | reverse complement strand
ATATCAAACAGTTTCTCCGTGAGGTCGCTCTGAGTGATGTCTATCAAAGGCCGTTTGATCTCAGTGATGAAGCGATTAACAATTTGATCGCTACAAAGGCAGAGTACGAAACACTGACGGCAGTGCTGGAGGTCCTTGCTGCTCAGGCTCGCGACGCGGCCGCTCAGAGTAACGAAGCCGACGCAGCGTTCTCAGTGGCCGAGGCCGCGATGTTGCCGATCGCCGTCCAGATGGATGCGGCTCGCACGCAACTCATCGACGCAAAAAAGAAGCTGGACGATGCGCAGAAGGCTGTGGTTGATGCAACGTCAGCGTTCAACATCCGGAAGGCGTTTGCTGAGACACTGCAGCAGGCAACAACGCCCCTTCAGGCAGCATCCGCAGCGCTGCCAGGCGATGTGGCACTGGCGGCGACTTCGAAGAAGCTGACGGAAAGAACCGCACTTGTCGTGGCGGAACTCGCTCCGCTGCAACAAGCCGTGACCGATAAGACGGCACCCCTGACAGCACTGACTGCGGCTCATGCATCCGCAAGATCAAGTGTGGACGTCGTAGCCGGGAAGCTCGAACCGTCTTTGCAGTCGCTAAGGGCCGAAGAAACAAAAACTGTCGCCGCTCGAACTGCCATGCAGGAGGCTCAGCTGAAAGCGACATCTGCAAAAAACCGCATCGCAGAATTGCAACGATTGACAACAGCAGCGGATCAAAAGGTGGTCTTGTCATCGGCAACACAAACGCTTTCCGATTCTGACGCTGCATTCGCTTCAGCGAGTCAGCAAGTGTCTGAGTATACCACCGTGGTTGCAACTCGCGCGCAGTCAATCAACGCTGTCACCCAATCGTTAATCGAAGCCAGGAAAAGTTTAGAACTGACCACGAACACAGTCCGGCAGAACACCGCAGCGGCCGCGGCATTATCCGAGGCGGCGGTTGCCCTGAGAAACGCTCAGGGCGCATTGCCTGCCGATGAGTCAATTGCCGGTACCCTCGTGGTTCTCACTGCCAAAGCCACATCCGCCCAGGCACAAGTTAAGTCGTCCGACGAAGCGTTGGCCCTCGCCACCCAAATGTTTTCTGCTGCAAGTGACGCAATGACATCTGCTAAGAGTGCGATGGATGTCGCGACTGACGAATTGCAACGCCGGCAGGGAATTGCGATGCAGTGCGGCAATGCCCTGAACCAGTCAAAAGAAGCGTTGGCAGCGGCGGAGGTTTCGTTCAAAAAAGCGATGGAGCCCGTTCCTGTTGACCTGGCATCAGAATTCGCGCTATCACAACTGAAGCCTCTGTCTCCGGAACAGATGTGCTGGACCGTTTTCAAAATCACGACAGTTTATGACCGGTATGCAGCTCAGGAAGCGGAAGAGTTAGAGAAGTCTTCTCCACTCACTGAAGAGCAAAAGAAAGACCCAGCCACCGCTTATTCGCGGACGCTGGAAGTCGAACAAAGAACCTTCGATAAGCTCAAGGGGAATGTCGGTAGCTATGTTCAGATCTACGGCGGTGCCCCAGGCCAGCCACAAAACGATTTCTACGCCAGTCCGGACCAGGCCCTTTTCACGGCCAACGGAAGTGCGATCAATAGTTGGGTTGTTCCCGCTGCAGACAATCCTACAGAGCGTATTACCAAAGCAACGGACTCAAAGCTGGCTGCGGAAGAATTGTATCTGGGGGTGTTGACCCGAACGCCAACGGATCAGGAGATCGCTGAAGTGACAACATTTCTGAACGCTCGACCCGACAAGAATAAGGCCGCTCAGGAACTTGTCTGGGGACTCATCAGCAGTGCAGAATTTCGTTTCAATAAGTAGTCGATGTGGTTGTCGCAGGCGATCAGCAAGTTCATTGCTGCATCGCCCCGACCTCAAATATCAGGTACTGAAGACATCCGATTTACAAACCTCGAAGGATTGAACTTATGCCACTTCACTACCCCTGCAACACAATTGCACACGGTCTGGCACGACGGCAGTTTCTCGGAACCCTCGCTGCCGGCGCCGGAGCAATGGTCGGTGGTTTAGGGGCCTTCACTTCCCCGGCAATTGCCGCACACCTGAAGTCGGACCAGAAGCGAATTGTTGTCTTTAACATGCACGGCGGTTTGAGCCAACTGGAGAGTTGGGACCCGAAGCCCGGCACCGAAACTGGTGGCCCGTTTCTCTCGATCCCAACCTCTGTGCCAGGCATTCATATCAGCGAGCTGCTGCCACTAACGGCCATGCAGATGCATCACCTCTGCCTCGTCCGCGGCGTCAACACTTCCGAAGACGATCATGGCAAAGGCGCGTATCTGATGATGACCGGACGCCGACAAACACCCGCCGGGGAGTTCCCTCAGATTGGAGCCGTCGCTTCCAAGACACTCAATCCGTCGGACAGTTCCCTTCCAGGCCATATTCTCATTACGCCTGGTGGCGGTGGGGGTCGCGGAAATGACTCGGCATGGCTCGGTCCAAAGTATTCCAGCGTGCAGCTTGGCAACGGAAATCCGCCACCAAATACCGTTCGCCCGGATAGCATTTCGGAGGATTCAGATAAGGCCCGCAACGATTTCCGCCGGCAGGTGAGTGAGCGATTTCTGAATCGCCGTCGTACGGCTGTGACCGAAGCCTTTACGTATTCCTTTGAGCAGGCTGAGAAGCTCATGAATCAGCGCGACGTCTTCGACGTGACAAAAGAGTCAGGGAGTGAGATCGAACGGTACGGCAAACATGATTTGGGACGCCACTGCCTGTTAGCTCGTCGACTGCTGGAAAGCGGCGTATCATTTGTCCAATTGTCACATTCGAACTACGACACTCATAATGAGAACTTCAATTTTCACATCGAGCAACTGGCCGAATTCGATTTTGCGTTTTCGACTTTTGTTGCCGACCTGGCTCAGCGTGGGCTGCTGGACAGCACTCTGATCGTGGTGCTCAGCGAGTTTGGCCGGACACCCAATGTCAATCACTTCTACGGTCGTGATCACTGGTCGCGAGCCTGGTCCGTCTGCCTTGCCGGAACACGAATGCCGCGCGGTCACGTCTTTGGTGCGACTAACGACAAAGGTACTGAAGTCATCGACAAGCAGGTCGATCATGGAAACCTTTTCCACACCTATTTGCAGGCGGTTGGCGTTGATTCCACCGGCAATTTCAGGATTGATGGCCGCGACATGCCTATCGCTGATCCTGCATCACGCCCCATCGACGGTCTGCTCGTTTAAGCTCAGCCTGTTGACAACTGCGTCGTTCTGAACAAGGTGATTGCACCTGCCTCAAAACAGAGGGTACACCCAACTTCGGACTGGAACTCCGAACGCTACGCCATCAGTGCTACCACCACCGACGCAGTCAGCAACCCTGCGCCCAACAATCGCATCAGCATCACGCGGACCGAATGCTGCGCCTCGCGCCCACCAAACACTCGAGCCAGCGTCCAGGCAATGATGACAGCCCATAGTCCTCGCAAGGCATAAACGATGTTGATCCGGGTCGCGTCGCCATAGGCGGACATCGAGAACGACATGCTCATCGCCTGAACTGCCATCAGCATCGTTCCAATAACCATCGGCTTGAATGTCCCAAGTTCCCGCAATCGCCGCGGTCGATCGACCCAAGGCAGAAAAGCGCATGAGAGTATGGCTGTCGCGACAAACATCACAGGAAGGAATCTTGCAGGTCCCCATGACTTCGCCCAGTATTGAAGTCCCAGGTCAAACAATGAAAGTGAGGTTGCTGAGGTGAGTGCAAGAATAACCGTCAGTGCCGCTTTGCGAGCGTTTAATCCCGAAGCGTGACCAGCGGAACGCGTACCGGATTGTACAAAGCCAACTCCCAGGGTCGCCAGAAAGGCTCCCATCCAGACTCGGGCGGGAATCGTTTCACTTCCAAGTGTCGCGATCATTGCAGCAACGATGATAACCTTCACGCCGAAGATCGGCGTTGCCACTGAGATGTCACCATGTTGATAAGCGAGGTAGGTGAAAACCAAACCGATGACAAATGCGAGAGCCACAAGCCCAGCTTGCCACCAGGCACTGACAGGAAGCATTTCACCCTGATAGAGTCCAAAGCCTCCCCATGCAATGGCCAGCCAAAGATTCGAAAGGAAGGTACCCGTCCATGGACTCGATCCACGCGAGATCGCGTTCTTGGAGAACATGACCGCGATGACGAATACGACGCTGGAAAACAGCGGATAGAGCAGATGAAATGGCAATGCGATGCTCGGAAGTAGATGCGGAAGAAAAGATCCACCGCAGAATCTGCGTCGGACATCATCCGAGCGAAAGATACTCATTCGGCCACAACTCGGCATCCAGCGGCCTTCGTTTCTCGCAAAGCGAATTAGCAGGCTGAATGTTTCGCGTCCACAAAAGAAATGCGAAAACGTTCCGCCGGTAATCCATTCTGCTTCGCGGAACGCCCGCAGACCGGTAATCTACGCGGCCCGGCTTGAAAGGAACCATGTCGGATTCACGACCAAAGACCTCTGTTCACCAGATAAACAGTCTTGCTATGACGAATTCATTACCCACCTGGATGCCAGGTGGCGGCCTTCACTATCAACTTCTTGGCACCAGCGGCCGCGCGCGGCGAGGTCGATTTGTCACGGCACATGGACTGGTCGAAACTCCCTCGTTCATGCCGGTCGGAACACAGGCAACCGTCAAGTGCGTGATGCCCGACCAGGTCGCCGCGACAGGCGCGCAGGTCGTACTGGCCAATACTTATCACCTGGGAATTCTTGACCGGACGCAGGTCGTCGAACGACTCGGCGGGCTCCATTCCATGATGCGTTGGAATCAGACCATTCTGACGGACTCGGGAGGATTCCAGGTCTTCAGTCTGCCCGAACGAACAATCACCGAAGAAGGTGTGAGCTTTCAGTTTCGATCTGGCAAGAAGGACGGCGAAGGCACTCCGGTGATGTTGTCGCCGGAAAGTGCGATGGATATCCAGCGACGACTGGGAGCTGACATCGTGATGGCGTTCGACGAATGTGTCGACCATCGCATGCCTCCCAAATACATGTCGGATTCTCTCGACCGGACGTTTCGATGGCTCAAGCGATGTGCCGCCGCGCCCATTCAGGAACATCAGCATCTCTTCGGGATTATCCAGGGAGGAATGGAACTGGACCTGCGAGCCAAGGCCGTTCGTCAGGTCACGTCACTCAATCTTCCCGGCTACGCCATCGGAGGCGTTTCGGTTGGGGAAGGTCATGAGGCGATGGTTCGCATCGTTCGCCATACCGCGCCGTTGATGCCGCCGGGTCAGGTTCGATACCTGATGGGAGTCGGGCTGCCGGAAGACATTGTGGCCGCGGTAGAATGCGGAATGGATATTTTTGACTGCATTATCCCCACGCGATACGCTCGTGAGGGAACTGTCTTTACCTGGGACGGCAAGATGCGCCTGCAGGATAAGAGCTTCCGTAAGGATCGCTATCCGATCGATACAGCCTGCGAGTGTCCGTCGTGTGCCGGCGGTTTTAGTCGGGCCTACCTGCGGCATCTCCTGTTCGCTGATGAGCCTCTTTATGGCACGCTGGCCACGCTGCACAATCTCCACTTTTATCAGGACCTGATGCGAGGCATCCGGCTGGCGATTGAAGAAGATCGGTTTCCAAAATGGGCGGAAGCGTTCCGAGCCCGACATCTAAAAGGCCGAACACTTTGATGCTGCCAGAGATCATTCAAGCCGCACATCAAAAGGTAGAATCATCAAGGCCGGTTCGTCCGCGAAGAGTCTCAGAGTTCTTACATGCTTCAACGCCGGAGCGGTAATCTCAGGAAGCAGGCTTGCCCAGACATCGAATGGTTTCGTTGTCGGCTGGGCATTTCCCATCAGCATTTCCAGGGGACTCTGAGGCCGAGGAAGGTCTTCCAGTTCCAGTTTGCCTTCGGCATCTCCTGCCAGCGTTCGAGCGTGAGCGACAGCATCCGCCAGAGTCCCAAGTTGATCAACAAGCCCCAACGCCTTAGCCTGCCGCCCGGTATAAACTCGTCCCCGAGCCAATGCTTCCAGCTGTGCATGGTCCATCTTTCGACCGGCGGCCGCTTTTTGAGTAAACTGTTCATAGATCGTATTCAGCATGTTTTGCATGGCGTCGCGCTCGGAATCAGAAAAGCTTTCGGTGATGCTCATAACCCCACTGTTCTTACCACGCCGAATGACAGACGTTGTCAGGCCTACCTTTTTCATAAGGCCATCGAACGACACTTTGCCACCCACAACTCCGATCGAACCTGTCAAAGTGCCAGGCTCCGCGAAAATGGAGTCGGCGCCCATCGAAATGTAATATCCACCACTCGCTGCCGTATCCCCCATGCTCGCGACGAATGGTTTACCGCTGGCCTCCAATGCTCGCCAGATCAGATCACTGGCTAAAGCACTTCCGCCCGGGCTGTCGACCCGCAGGACAATCGCCTTCACGTTGGCATCTTTCGCCAACTTGTGAATCAGCGGAACGATCTTGTCGGAACTGATGGACGCTTCCGAAAGAAAACTCATCGCATCGCTTCCCGAAACGATAGGTCCTTCCAGCCGAAGCACGGCAATGCGAGGCTTTGTGCTTCCCGTGTCCGTCGAGCCGCCTGATAGCAACTCCATCAATGAAAACAGATCCAGTTCCGTGTTCACCTTCTTTTTGCGATAGTCTTCACGAATTCGCACGTCAAGGGCTGCATCACCCCCGGAGATCAGGGTCAGCATCTGGTCTTCATAGGCGACCTCATCAATCAACCCAAGTTCTTTGGCTTTGGTAACGCTGATCAACCCCTGATCGATAATCCTGCTGACTGTGTCATTCGACAGCTTCCGGGAGGTCGCGATCTGACTGACCATGGTTTCGTAATAGTCGTCCAGTATCGACTCCATCTCTTCCCGAAACTCATCGCTCATTTCAGTCCGCGTGTAAGGCTCAGCCGCAGACTTAAAAGCACCGACTCGCAACATGTCTGCCTTAATATCAAGCGTTTCGAGGAGGTTCTTATAGAATGTCACTTCGGCCCGTAATCCCGTCAGCATCAACGTTCCAGACTCCGGCATGATGATTCGATCGCAGGCCGCAGCCAGCAGATAGTCTTTATTGCCGCCATCATTCATCGTGGCCCAGACAGGCTTTCCGGCCTTACGAATCTCACCAATGGCCGTTTGCAGTTCGTTCAGGCGAGCCCATCCAATCTCCACGGCGTTGATCCGCAGAATCACGCCTTTGATCGATTTGTCCTTTGCCGCTTGCTGAAGTCGATCCATGCAGACGGGAAGTCCTTCCACCAGATCTCCAAATAGTCCTTGCATCTGTGTGGATTCGGGATAGCCCCCGCTGATCCTTATCTCGGCCCAGTCGGCACGCGCCTTCTTAGAGGGCTTCTCAGTCCCTGTCGCGGACTTGACTTCGTCCGCGTTGAGGCCGTTCAGAGTGGCCGGAGATAATAGAAGTGCGGTCAGAAGTGCTATCAGGCATTGATGCATTGCTCGGGACCTCAATCAACTCAAACTCAAGTCAAAATCCGGAATGTGAAGTGCATGAGTTTAAGGGCTGACTCATAATGCGGCCACGCCATTTCTGCACTTCCCACCGGAGTTTTTGGATTCCTGCATTCGTCCTTTTCTTCGGGGAACCCAGGCAATTGGGCAATGGCGAGGTAGTTCTTTCGCTGCAACTGGCGGAAAAGTACGCTAAAGTGTTCTGGGGGTGGACGATTGAGCGTCTGCCGCTGGCTGGTTTCCACAATCCAAATCTTCGGGCTCATAGTCACGCCACTGACTTGATCTCAGCTTTTCCAAAGCCTCTATTCGGGATTGTCTCATGCCTCTTAGTCGACGACGCTTCATTAACCGCGCCGGCCAGGACTTTGTCGGACTCGCGGCTGCCGTCATGTTGATGGAAGAAAAGGCTCGCGCTGAAGGATCAGCGGCCGCAGAGATTGGGTCGGGCGGAGTCCTGAACGCGCTTCATCATCCCGCCAGAGCAAAACGAGTCGTCCAGTTGTTCATGGCAGGCGCGGCGAGTCACGTGGATCTGTGGGACCATAAGCCGCAACTGGAGAAGCATCATGGCGAGGCGTCAAATTTTGGTGAGCATGTCGAAGCCTTCCAGGATGGACTTGGCCCATGGATGAAGTCGCCCTTCGGATTCAAACCTTTCGGCCAGTGCGGCAAGCAGCTGAGCGAAGTTGTCGAACCTCTCGGCGCTGTGGTGGATGATATTGCGTTCATCCACAACGTGGTTGGAAAAACGGGCGTGCACAGTCAGGCAACCTACCTGCAGGCCACGGGCTTTGACAGGCCCGGCTTCCCCGGAATGGGAGCCTGGGTCAGTTACGCATTGGGCTCACTGAACGACAACCTCCCGACATTTGTCGTGTTGCCGGATCACCGTGGTTTCGCGAGCAATGGCCCTAAGAACTGGGGCTCGGGCTTTCTTGCTGCGAGCACTCAGGGAACAATGATTTTCCCGCAACGCGATACGCCGATCGAGGATCTCTACACTTCTGCCGACTACCTGACGCCGGATTCAGAACGGGAAGGGCAAAGCCTGTTGCAATCTCTTAACCAGGCGTACAGTCGCCAACGTCCCCATGATTCTCGACTCGAATCTCGCCTGCGGTCGTATGAGCTCGCTGCCAAAATGCAGCTCAGCGCGCCTGAGGCTTTTGACCTTTCGAAGGAGACGAAAGCGACTTTGACGATGTACGGACTCGATAAGCCCGGTGCCACTTATCCGGTCGAGATCAACATACCGGAAGAAACGGAATACTTTGGACGCAAGTGCCTGATTGCCCGCCGATTGCTGGAACGTGGCGTTCGGTTCGTACAAATCTGGTCAGGAAACGATAATGGATTTCCTCGGCGAAACTGGGACAGCCACGAAGACATTGAACGCGATCACAAGCCATTGGCGATGGGGATGGCAATTGGCACGGCCGCTCTCATTCAGGACTTAAAAGAACGCGGCCTGCTGGAAGATACGATTATTCTCTGGACGACGGAATTCGGTCGTATGCCGTCCACCCAGGGCAGCAAGGGACGAGACCACAATCCGTACGTCTTTACAAACTGGCTCTGCGGTGGTGGTATCCGCGGCGGCTTCAATCACGGAGCATCGGACGAATGGGGCTATAAGCCATTGGACCGGCATAACCCAACTCAGGTTTACGACATCCATGCGACGATTTTACACCAGCTGGGAATTGATCATACCAGGCTCACTGTCCGCACTGATGGCGTTGACCGACGACTGACCGATGTACACGGCCATGTGATTCAGGAGATTTTGTCCTGAGGCCCTTGATCGTTGGGCTGTAATATGCCATGAATCCAAAACGGACTCGCATTATCGCCGTGCAGCACTTTTGTACTTATCGCGTCGCCGAAGCCAGTCCACTGAAATCCAATGTGGCGAAGTAATCGTCGTGTGTTTCAGCTCGACGAATCATCCTGACTGATCCATCAGGCTTCATCAGCAATTCTGCGCAACGCAACTTGCCGTTGTATTGAAAGCCCATCGCGTGCCCGTGAGCCCCGGCATCATGGATTACGAGAAGGTCGCCACGTTCGACCGCTGGCAACTGCCGATTGATCGCAAATTTGTCGTTGTTCTCGCACAGTGAGCCAACAACGTCGACCAAACGATCATGGGCGGCATTTTCTTTGCCAAGCACCGTAATATGATGATACGCGCCGTACATGCCTGGCCGCATCAGATTCGACATACAGGCATCGACACCAACATAGTCACGATAAATGTGCTTCTGATGAATGGCAGTGGTGACAAGGTAACCATGCGGCCCTGTAATCATGCGACCGTTTTCCATCATGACCTTCAGCGGATCTAATGGAGTCCCTGCGATCATCGCATCGTAAACTTTCTTCACACCCTGCCCAACGGCATTCAGATCAACAGCCTTCTGTTCAGGCCGATACGGAATGCCGATTCCACCGCCAAGATTAACGAATTCCATTTTCACGCCAAGCTGCTGATGAATTCGCACGGCAAGATCGAACACCATCCGAGCCGTCTCGACGAAGAATTCGCCATTGAGTTCATTGGAGGCAACCATGGTGTGCAGACCGAATCGCTTCACACCCGCGTCTTGCAGAGTCTTGTACCCTTCAAACAATTGAGGCTCGGTGAAACCGTACTTTGCTTCTTCCGGCTTTCCAATGATCACATTGCCTTCGCGAGCAGATCCAGGGTTGTATCGAAAACACAGCAACTCAGGCAGTCCGACGTTTTCTTTCAGATAGTCAATGTGAGTCAGATCATCGAGGTTGATGATCGCGCCCATCTCAGCCGCCTTACGATACTCGTACGCCTGAGTATTGTTGGACGTAAATATGATGTCTTCGCCGGTGTACCCCACCTTATCGCACAACACCAATTCTGCAAGACTTGAACAGTCCGCCCCTAAACCCTCTTCTTTCAACAGTTCCATCACATAGGGATTTGGCAAAGCCTTCACAGCGAAGTACTCACGAAAGCCCTTGCACCAGGAAAACGCAGCGTTCAACCGGCGAGCCGACTCGCGCATTCCTTGTTCGTCGTAAACATAAAACGGTGTCGGATACTTTTCAGCAATCCTGCGAATCGTGGCTTCGTCGAATGGGAGGGGCTTTTGCATGATTTTTTTATAAGTCAGACTGGTAGGTCAGACTGATTGGTCAGTGGGAAGAAACAGATCGTTGTCGGTCAGGATTTCGCGAAGCCTGCCCCGTCCAATTCTGGAGCCGCAGTTTCGCGACGTGCTTCACTGAATTCAACCCAGCGTG